>DATEJJ010000922.1:0-14126 GCA_035278125.1 Rugosimonospora sp. | reverse complement strand
TCTGAGTTCCTCCCTGGAGCGCCGGTCCGGCGGGCGTCCCGCCGGACCGCGCGCTCAGAAGGCTGCTTACCTCGCCGACATCGAGGTGGTCGGCTACGGCGCCGGAGGGCAACCGTGCCTGTGACGGCGGCGCGCCGGCCTGGTCCACGGGGGACCAGGCCGGTGTCCGGCGACGCGGTCGCACGCGCGGAGCCGCCATCTGCCATGATGGCTGCTGATGAGATTCGGACTTCTCGGCCCGTTGACGGTCACCAGCGCCGAGGGCCGGTCGGTGGAGATCCCGGGCCACAAGACCCGTACTCTCCTCGCCAGTCTGCTGTGCCGCGCCAACCAACCGGTTCCCGTCGAGGTACTCATCGACGCCCTCTGGGGGATGAACCCACCCACCAAGGCCGGCACCAGCCTGCGCGTGTACGTCCACCACCTCCGCAAGGCCCTCGGCGGGTCGCGGGTCGACCGGCGGTCGCAGGGTTATCAGTTGCTCGTACGCTCCGACGAGATCGATGTCGATCAGTTCCGCAGGCTCGTCGACGCGGGCCGTGATGCCTGGTCCCGCCAGCGTCCCGCGACGGCGCGCGAGCAGTTCCGCGCGGCGCTGGCCCTGTGGCGCGGGCCCGCATTGTCCGGCTTCGACGGGGTGGACGCGTTGGCCGCGGAGGCGCACAGCCTCGAAGAGCTGCGCCTCGACGTCCTGGAGCAGTGCTTCGAGGCCGAGCTCACACTCGGCCGGTACACCGAGATCTGCCCGGAGTTACGGGCGCTGGCGAAGCAGTACCCCCTCCGCGAGACCATCCAGGCCCAGCTGATGCGGGCGCTGGTCGGCTGCAACCGCGCCGCCGATGCCGTCGCGGTGTTCGACGGGACGCGCCGCATGCTCGCCGACGAACTCGGCCTTGACCCGGGCGCACACCTGCGCGCGCTGTACCTGTCGATCCTGCGCGACGATCCGACCCTGCGTCCGGCGCCCGTGGGCGACGCAACCACCGAGCCGGCGCCCGCGACCCGGCCGGCCACGGACCATGTGGTACCCCGGCAGCTGCCGGCGCAGATGGCCGAGTTCACCGGACGCTCGCAGCACCTCCGCTACCTTGACGCGCTGCTGGGCGACGAGGGCGACCGGCCGGTCGCGATGCCGGTCGCCGTCATCTCCGGTACCGCCGGAATTGGAAAAACGACCACGGCGGTGCATTGGGCGCATCGCCACGCCGACCGGTTCCCGGACGGCCAGCTTTACATCAATTTGCACGGCTTTGATCCGACCCACTCGTCGGTGGAACCGGCCACCGCGATCGGGTATTTTCTGGCGGCCCTCGGCGTGCCGCCGCGGCGAATCCCGGTCAGCGTGCGGGAGCAGGAAAGCCTCTATCGCAGCCTGCTGGCGCACCGGCGGGTGCTGGTGGTGCTGGACAACGCCCACGACGCCGGCCAGGTGCTCCCGCTCCTGCCCGGCAACGCCGGCTGCTTCGTGCTGGTCACCAGTCGCAATTCGCTCGCCGCCCTGATAGCGGCGGGCGCGCGCCCGATCGTGCTGGACCTGCTCACCCCGGACGAGTCGCGCCGTCTGCTGGCCGGTCGCCTCGGCATCGGCCGGATCGCGCACGAGCCGGCCGCCGTTGCGGAGATCGTGCGGCGATGCGGTGGGTTGCCCCTGCCGCTGAGTATCGTCGCCTCGCGGGCCGCACTGTCGCCGTCTCCGCTGTCCGCCCTGGCGGACGAACTCGGCCAGGCCCGCCGCACGCTGGACAGCTTCGCCAGCCCCGACGCGACCATCGACCTCCGCGCCGTATTTTCGTGGTCGTACTGCGTGCTCAGCGACGCGGCCGCCAGGATGTTCCGGCTGCTGGCCCTGCACCCCGGTCCGGACGCCACCGCGGCGGCAGCGACCAGCATCACGGGTATGCCGGCCGAGCAGGTGCGGTCGGCGTTGACCGAACTGAGCGGCGCGAACCTGCTCGTGGCGACACGTCCTGGCCGCTACGCCTACCACGATCTGGTCCGCGCGTACGCCATCGAACTGGCCGAGAGCCACGAGTCGGCCGCCAGCCGCGACGAGGCCGTGCGCCGTGTGCTCGACCACTACCTGCACACCGCCTATCCGGCCGCGCTGTTGGTCGAGCCGACGCAGACACCTACCGCGGTCGACCCGCCCCGGCCCGGCGTGGCACCCGAACTGTTCGTCGACCGGCAACAGGCTCTGGCCTGGTTCGACGCCGAGCGCGCGGTGATCCTGCAGGCGGTCACCCGGGCGTCCGAGGGATTCGAGTCGCACGCCTGGCAACTGGCCTGGAGCGCAACGATCTACCTGGACCGTGGCGGCCACTGGCAGGACAAGATCGCGGTCCTGCACGGCGCGCTGGCGGCCGCCCGACGAGCGGGCGAGTCCACAATGGAGGCGCGCACGCTGCGGAGTCTCGGTCGGGCCTACGGACGTTTCCGGCAGTACGACCGGGCGTACGAATACATGAGTGAGGCGATCAGCCGCTACCGGGACCTGGGCGACGTGAGTGGCCAGGCCCACTCGGCCACGTCCTACGCCGAGATCCTGGAGCACGAGGGTCGGTACGCCGAAGCGCTGGTGATGGCCCAGGAAGCGTACGGTCTGTCGCGGAGCATCGACAATCCGCGCGCCGAGGGCCAGGCGCTGAGCGTCGTCGGCGATCTGTACGCGCAGATGGGCGAATACGGCCGGGCGATCGAGGTTTGCCAGCAGGCGCTGGACCGGTACATCGAAATTGACTATTTCCACGGCCAGGCCGCCGTGTGCGACAGTCTCGGCGTCGCGTACCAGAGCCTGGGCAACCACCACGAGGCGCTCGCCCACTATCGGCGCGCGCTCGAACTGCTGGAAGAGACGGGTGAGCGGTTCTACGTGGCGATCGTCCTGAGCCACCTCGGGGATGCCTACCAGATCGCCGGAGAGAATCCGGCGGCCGATGACGCATGGCGGCAGGCGCTGGCCATCTTCACGCAACTCGGCGCCCGCGAGGCACAGGGCGTGCGCGACAAACTCGGCGCCCTCGACGCGAGACCCGCCACCCCGGCAGCCCCCGTCGGGTAGGTCGAACCCCGCATCCCTCGGCGTCGACATCGCGGTTGGGGCTTCCGCAGGTACCCGTTGATCTATATCTTTCGCAGTATGAAGCGTGCCCTCGCCGTCCTCGGCGCAACCATCCTGGCCATCGCGTTGACGTCTGTTCCCGAGGCGGCCTTTGCCGCGGACGCGTCCTACCGGACGCTGAGCACGGCGAGTAACCCCGACTGGATGCGCAGCCTGGCCGATGGCCGCAGTCTCGCGTCGTTGTCGATTCCCGGCACGCACGAGACGATGGCGATCCACGGTGGCGACTACACCCAGACCCAGGAAGACTTCGGCGACAGTGGCGCCACCCTCGCGGCCCAGCTCAACGCCGGTATCCGGATGGTCGATATCCGGGCCCGAGTCAACGACGGCAACACGTTCACGATCCACCACGGCTCGACCTACCAGAACGCGAACTTCGACGACGTGCTCAACACGATCGCCACGTTCTTCGCGGCGCATCCGCGCGAGACCGTGTTGATGCGTCTCAAGCAGGAGTGCACCGGCGAGATCGGCTCCTGCACCGACAGTTCGGGGCAGGCCAGCTTCCCGGACATCTTCGACGCCTACGTGGCCAAGCACCCGGGCCTGTTCTGGGTGCCGTCGGTGACCCGCTCGACCGCCGCTGACGTGCCGACGCTCGGCGCTGTGCGTGGCACGATCGTGCTCGTGGTGATGAACGGCGCGCACGGTGGCCGGTACGCGAACTACGGCCTGGCCCAGTTCTCCGGCTGGAACGACGGCTCCTCCACCTATGTCCAGGACGAGTACAACGTGCCGAACATCGGGGCCATCGCCACCAAACGCGACCAGGTGCGCCGTTTCCTGGACGCGACCAGCGCTGGCGATACCACCAGGATCTACGTGAACTTCGGCAGCGGGGCAAGCATCTTCTGCCAGCCACAGTGGACGGCCGGCGGCGCGCTCGGCGTGCAGGGTGTCGACCCGTTCCTGTTGGAGTATCTGAACCAGGGCGCCGACGTACACACCCCGGTGGTCCGTACCGGTGTGCTGATGCTCGACTTCCCGGGCGGCGGCCTCATCAACAAGATCCTCTCGTACAACTGAGGGAACGTGCTGGTCACATCACAGAAAGGCGGCGGTGCTGCCGGCGATGGGCATCGGGCCCAGGCCGAGCTTGCGATGGTCCCAGGATCGGACCCGTTCGACGTCGACCCGTACCGCGACCCGCTTGTTCATCATCATGTCCACCAGCGGCCGGACCTCTTCGTCGTACGGGCCGTTGTACCGCTCCCACACGTTCACACCGACCGCAAACAGTGCGTCGGGGTCATCGACGACCGCGGCGCGCCCTTCCAGCGCGACCCCGCGCAGCGTGTCGTAGGTGTCACCGGCCTCCACCATGACCGTGACGCGGTCGTCGCGGCGCAGGTTGGCGGCCTTCTGCGACTTGGCCTTGGTCTCGAACCACAGGACGCCGTCGATCACCGCGTACCACATGGCCACCAGGTGCGGGCGGCCGGCTGGGCCAATGGTCGCCAGGGTCGCCACCCGCTGCTGCTGCAGGAACGTGGCGACCTCATCTGGCGGCATGACGATCTGGGCACGCTGGTTGGCACCCATTGGCGGCTCCCGTCCTCGGATGAGTCTACGGATCATGTCGGACTGTGCCTCACAGTGAAGTGGATGGGGCTCAAGAATGGCAAGAGGCGAGGTTGCCGGCCTGGGTGTCAAGCGGTGTGCAGGCGGTCTGCAATGGGGACGGTGGATGCTCTGGGCGGTCGGCATCGGGTTGTCCGCGCCGGCCACCACCAGTGGACGTGTAGGCGTCCCTCAGCACATGGAAGGGCAACAAAGATGACGGGTTGACACAAATCGCTGTCGCGCTGGCCGGCGCGGCTCTGGCCGCAATGGGCGTGACGGGTACGGCCCACGCCGCGGCACCCGTGCCGGTCGCCGCCCACGCGGCGGCTTCCGGCGCGGTACCTACCGACGTATCGGCTCAGCTCACCGCCGCGCTGGCACGCGCGGCCGGTCAGCGGGTACCCGCCGGTGCGTCCGGTGCCGCCTCCGCGCTCGCGCAGCGGCACTCGGCCGCGAGCGCCGCTCGGGACGTGTGCTACGCCGCCCATGTGGAGAACATCGGTTGGCAGAGCCCGGTCTGCGACGGTGCCATCGCCGGTACCGCGGCCCCGGAGCCGCGCGGGGTGCGGCAGCCCGCGATTTCGCGGTATACGGGGTTCAGGTGAGCATCGTGGCGAAGCCTGAGCCGGGCTGGTAGTCGGGGGACTGGTGGCGGAAGTACGCGTTGTACACCGCGCAGTAGGCACCGCCCGCGGCGAGCAGCGAGCGGTGGTCGCCGTCCTCGACGGTCTGCCCGTGGTCGAGCACGATGATCCGATCTGCGTGCTCGATTGTGGACAGTCGGTGAGCGATCACGATGGATGTCCGTCCGTTGAGGATGACGTCGAGCCCTTCCTGGATCTGGGCCTCGGTGAGCGGGTCCACGCTTGCGGTGGCCTCGTCCAGGATGATCATCGCGGGGTTCTGGATGAACAGCCGGGCGAGCGCGACGAGCTGCCGCTGCCCCATGGACAGCGCGGCGCCCCGCTCCCCGACCTCGGTGGCGAGCCCGTTGCGCAGCGCGTCCAGCCAGTCGCCGCCGGCGACCGCGGCGGCAGCCGCCGCGATCTGGGCCGGCGTCGCGTCGGGACACGGGTACGCGATGTTCTGCGCCACGGTGCCGGAGAACAGCAACGGGGTCTGCGGTACCACCCCGACCTGGCGCCGGTACGAGTCGAGGTCGAAGGTGCGGATGTCCCGGCCGTCGATCAGGATCTCGCCGCCGGAGAACTCGTAGAACCGGGTGATGAGCTTGCCGAGGGTCGATTTCCCCGCGCCCGTGTGCCCGACGAGCGCGACGGTCTGTCCGGCCTCGATGGTCAGCGAGAAGTCCCGCAGTACCGGCTGTCCCGGCACGTACGCGAAGGTCACGTCACGCAACTCGACCCGCCCCACCAGCCGGCCCGCCGGCCGTATGTCGTGCTGGACGACCCGGGGCTGGGCGTCGATGAGCGCGAAGACCCGCTCGGCGGCCGAGAGCCCCTGCTGGAACTGCGACCAGAACGAGGCGATCGAGGTGAGCGGGAGCCAGAACATCGCGACGCTCTGCAGGAACAGGTACCAGTCGCCCGGCGAGATGCTGCCGGCCAGCGCCGCCGCCCCGCCGACCTCCACCAGCAGTACGGTGGCCAGCCCGGCGATGGCGAACAGCAGCGGAAAGATCGAGCCGAACACGAAACCCTGGCGCAGCTGTACCCGGTAGTTCTGCTCGTTGATCGGCCGGAACTCGTCGTAGACCGTCTGCTCCTGGCGGAAGCTCTTCGCCACCGAGATGCCACTCATCGTCTCCTGCAGCACGGCGTTGACCCGGGCGATCGAGCGCTGCGCCCGGCGGGTGGTCCGCCGGGCGACCCGGCGGAAACCGAGCGCCACCAGGACGACCACCGGTGCCACGGCGAGTACGAGCAGCGCGAGGCGGGTGCTGCGGGCGAACAGCAGCGCGATGATGAACCCGAGGAGCAGCACCTGGCCGGCGAGGTTCATCGTGAGCGTGACGACGGTCGCGAAGTCGTCGGTGTCCGAGCTGACCCGGCTGACCACCTTGCCGGAGGGGTGCTGATCGAAGAACGACATGTCGCGCCGGACCACCGCGTCGAACGCGTCACGGCGCAGGGCCAGCACCACATCGCCGACGACCCTGGCCGTCCACCATCGCTGGACGTAGTTGAACACCCAGCTGAGCGCCCCGCTGACCAGAACGAGCAGCGCGAGCACCGCGACGAAGGCGCCCGCGGCGCCACCGACGACCCGGTCGAGGCCCCACGAGATCAGCACCGGCGCCGCGGTCTGCATCAGCGACTGCGCGACGATGCCGCCCGCGACCAGCGCCATCCCGCCGGCCCGCGGCTTGAAGTAGCGGCCGATCCGGCGCAGCAGGTCCCGGTCGGCGTAGGTACGGTCGTAGTGCTCGGCGTCCAGCCCGTCCATGAGGAAGGCCATCAGTCCACCTCCGTGGCCCGGGGTACGGTGCCGTAGTGCGCGAAGATCCGCTGGTAGAGCGGGCAGCGGGCGAGCAGTTGCTCGTGTGAGCCGGCGTCGACCAGCTCGCCGCGGCGCAGCAGCAGGACCTTGTCCGCCCACCGGACCTGCGCGAGGCGGTGCGTGATGAGCAGGGTGGTCCGTCCCTGTAGAACCCGGCGGATCGCCTGTTGGATCTCGTCTTCGGTCGCGCTGTCGATCGCGCTGGTCGAGTCGTCGAGCACGAGTATCGCCGGATCGGTCAGCAGTGCCCGGGCGATCGCCAGCCGCTGCCGTTGCCCACCGGACAGTGTGACCCCACGCTCGCCGATGACGGTGTCGTATCCGTCGGGCAGCTCGCCGATGAACCCGCCGGCCTGGGCGTCCCGGGCCGCCGCCTCGATCTGGGCACGGGTCGCGCGCTGGCCCACGCCGAAGGCGATGTTCTGCGCGACCGAGCGGGAGAACAGCACGATGTCCTGCTCGATGGCGGAGATCTGGGAGCGTAGCGCGTCGAGGTTCCAGTCGCGTACATCTATGCCGTCGACTAGTACCCGGCCCGCGGTCACGTCGTAGCCGCGGTTGACCAGCTTGGTCAGTGTCGTCTTGCCGGCACCTGCCTCGCCCACGATCGCGACGGTCTGTCCGGGCTCGATGGTGAAGGACAGGTCGCGCAGCACCGGCCGGTCGCCGTACCCGAAGGTGACGTTGTCGAACGTGACCACGCCCCGGATGGTGCCGCGGTGGCCGGCCTCGTTGTGGTCCAGTTCGGACTCGTCGGTCATCAGCTCGAGAATCCGGCGGGCGCTGGCGAGTCCGGTCTGTACCATCGAGAACGAGAAGATCGAGATGAACGCCGGGAAGCCGAGCAGGCCCATGAGCCCGAGGTAGCTGACCAGCTGCCCGATGGTCAGCTGGCCCCGGGAGTGCAGGTAGAGCCCGTGCAGCAGGGCCCCGGCGGTGCAGACGGCGAGCAGCAGCGTCGGCAGGTACCGCGCCTGGATCTGGCCCTGCGCGACGAACGCGTCGCGGTAGGCCGACGCCCGGCTGGTGAACTTCGCCGCCTCCTGCCGCTCCTGCGCGGTCGCCTTCACCACCTCGATGCCGCGTACCGACTCGGACAGCACCGCGCTCAGCTCCCCGACCCGCTCCCGCATCTCGATGGATACCGGCTGCAGCCGGCGCGTGAAATGACGCAGGGACAGCACGAACGTGGCGAGGAAGACCAGCGGCGCCCCGAGCAGCCGCCAGTCGAGGAACCCGATGAAGACGACCGGGATGATCGCCTGGGAGCCGGAGTCCACGATCAGGTCGATCCCCGGGCTGAACATCAGGCCGAGCTGGCGGATGTCACTGGCGCCCCGGGCCATCAGGTCGCCGACCCGCTGCCGGTTGTGGAACGTCTGGCTCTTCCCGAGCAGGCTCAGGTAGAGCTCGTCGCGGGCGTCCCGCTGGATCCGGTTGGCCAGCACCTCGGTGCACAGCCGGGCGAGCAGGTCGAAACCGCTGCGCAATCCGACGATCACCAGCAACGCCACGACGATCGCGGTCAGCGCCCCGCGGCGACCGGCGGCATCTCCGGTCACCGCGTCGAACGCCCGGCCGACAAGCCCGGGGACCGTGGAGTTCAGCGCGACCATGACCAGCGAGCCCACGACGAAGCCCAGCAACGCCCACGGATTGCGCAGCTGGTGGGACAGCACCCAGCGCGCCGGGCCGCGCCGGTCGTAGCGGCGCCGACCAGCGATCGCGAACTCGGTCGCCTCCGCCTTGACGGCGACACCATCGGTCATGAGCGCGGACACGCCCCGAGTATGCCGCCCCGGTACGACACAATCACCCCAGTTACCGGCCGGCGCAGCCCAACGGGCTGGCCAACCCCACCCGCTCGCCTCGCGTGCACGCCGCGGCGGTTGTTCGGTGTTCGTTGTCGATCCGCGCCGTGCCGATCGTGAACAACCCGCCCGATACACAGGCAGGGTGGGCCTCCGACCGGAGGTCCGGGCCGGCGTTTGCCGATACGCCACCGCCGGGCACGGTGCGCACGGCCAGGCGCGGCGACCTGTGTTCGGCTGCCAGTCCCGACGGGCGTGCCCTGTCTGCTGGACATCTTCGCCCCCACCACCCCGGGCAACCTGGCCTGCCCCTGCCGCTGGGTCCGATCGGTCCACCGTGGACAACTGAGGGACCCGACTCGTCCAGCCGGGAATGGAACGCCATCGCTCGGGCGACAACGGCCGCGTCACGCGCTACGCCGGGTACTGGGGCACCGGATACCGACTCCTGGCCGCGCTTCGACGACGGGTACCACCCGGGCACCGCCCCGCCAGCCGCGCCACCGGTTGAGCCGTCCGGCGTCAGCCGGTGGCTGGTGGTGTGCCTGGGGGCCGGCAGGCGGGTGGCTGGCAGGTCAGGGTGGCCAGGGCGTCGAAAAACACCTGCCGGATCCCGTCGGGCGTCGCGGTGATGTAGACCCGGCCACCGGTAGCCCCGGCGATGTCCTGCAACGGTCGTGGGTCGATGCCGCCGTGCAGGCCGATGAACAGGATGGGCAACGGCCGCCGCGGGTCTTGCAGCGCGCGCAGCCGGCTGATCAGCTGGGCGCGGGTGATGCTGCTCGAGTTGTCGGCGTCACCATCGGTCGCGACCAGCACAAGGTTGATCTGCCCCGGGGTCCAGTCGCGCCGCGCCTGCTGGTAGGCGGCCAGCATCGTGTCGTACAGGGCGGTACGGCTACCCGGCTGCACCCGTACCTGCCCCAGCACGTCCGCCAGCAGGGCCCGGCCACCGTATCCCAGTCCCTGGTACCCCAGCACCGTCCGGTAGTCCCGGGGCGGATCCAACTGGGCGGCGAAGGTCCACACACTGACCTGGGTGCTGTCCATCAACAGCCCCGCACCTTGCTGGGCCGCCGCGATGGTGGCCGACAACCGGGTGTCGCCGGTACCCGGGATCGGGGTGCCCATGGCAGCGGATACGTCGATCAACCCGAGGATCCGGGCGCTGAGATGTACCCCCGTCCAGGTGTTCAGCAGGCCGAGCAGTGCGTCGTCGCTGGGTAGCGCCACCGGGGCCAGTTGCAGGTCACGCAGGCCCAGGTCGGCCGGCAGGTCGGTGGGTGGGCTGCCGTCCGGGGTGCGGAAGCCGGCCGCGCCCAGCACCCGCTGCCCGGCCACAGACTTCAGGATGTTCTGGAACCGGATGGCGGCGGCGCGCACCGCCGGCGTCGCGGTCGGCAGGATGGTGTACGGGTAGTCCAGCCCGGGCAGCGCCTGGTCCGGGTACCCGGCGATCAGTTGCGCGCCGGCCGGCTGGCGGCGGTCGAAACTGATCAGCGCCTGTTCGCCGCACACCATCGCGGACAGTGACGCGCCCGGCCCGCTCACCGACCCGGCCACCTGGGTGAACAGGTCCGCGGCGCGGGTGGTGGTATCCGCGGAGACCCGGCGCAGCACCGCCACGTCGGCGCCTCCCGCGTCCGCCGTACCTGCGGTGATCCCGCGCACCGCCAGCAGCGTGGCCACCCCCACCGGGTCGCTGGCCGGGTCCGGGACCGCCACCGGCACCGGCGGTGCCGCCGGGCCCAGCAGCGCCGACCAGGACACGGGGGTGGCCGGCCACCCCAACCGGGTGGCCACCGGCCGGGTCACCCCCAGGACCACTGGAGAATAGGCCACCGCGACACCCTGCGCGGGCAGGTCGTCGGCGCCCAACGACCGGGCCCGACGCAACCAGAACGTGGACTCCGGTACCCACACATCCGGCAACCCCTGCACCGGCGGGTTGGCCAGCATGTCCGCCACTCCCGCCGAGTCGCGGGCCAGCACCTCGATCTGCACACAGCTAGCCGGATCGACCAGTTCCCGACCTGCCTGTGCCACCGCATCGGCCACGCCCGGGTTTGCCGCCACTGTCACCGTGACGGTGTGCGCGCACTCGCCGCCCAGCGCCATGTCGATGCCCACCACCGCGCCAACAACCACCAACACCACGGTCAGCAGCGCGGCCAGCCACGGAGCCACCTGACGGGCGACTCCCGCGGACCGGGCGGTACCATCCATCGGCCACATGCTACGTCGCCCACCGCGGGCTCACCCGCTATCGGCCGTGCCAATCGTTACTTGCAGGATTGCGCAACTATATCCCATAATGTGGGTGCTGACCGGAACTCTCTCGTAGGCTCTGCGCGTGCGCAGGGCGCGTCGCAGCCGCAGCGGCGAACCGCTGCGGCTGCAACCACCGGGCAGCTTCAGGACGTGAGTTGCGGGAGTACCGACAGCGCGACGGCGCGGCTGGTGTTGCGGGAAGCGGCGTTCTGCGCCGCCGCCTGCGCGTTGGGGTTGCCGCGGATGAGTACCTCGCCCTCGTCGCCGTTGTAGGCGAAGCAGTCCCAGGCGTACACGTGCGGCACGCCGCGTTCTCCGCCGCTGAGATCCTCCTTGTGGCAGGTCGGCAGCAGCGCGCTGAGGAGCGAGGTGTTCCCGCCCGCGAGAACCGACGCGAGGGCCGAGGTGCCGAGCCCGGCCTTGGCACGGGCGACGAGTGCCAGCGGGCCGACCGTGTTCATGGCGAAGCCGGCCTGGTCCACCGCCACCGGGGTGGCGGTGACGGCGGGGATGAGGCTCTGCGCCTGCGTCACGCATGCGGTGGCGTCCATGGCGAAGGTCTGCAATGCGTCCGGACTCAGGCGGTCGATGTCGGCGTAGTTGATGACGGCACTCTCCGCGCACGCCCGCACCGACGCCACGGCTACCAGGTCGATCTGGTTGATGATGTTGGTCTGGGCATTCTGGATCGCGGTCTTGATCTGCGCCACCGCCTGGTCGAGCGTGAGACCGCCGGACTTGGCGAACTTCTGGTACAGCGAGTACGCCGCCTCGATCACGGCGACGACGGTACCGGGGTCCACGGCCTGTGCCGGTTGCGCGCCCAGTGGCACGGCCACGCCCACGGCCAGGACGGCCGCGGTGCCGAGTCGGAAGAGTCTGCGTTTCATCGGGCTCCCTTGTCACCGATTGTGCGCACCGCGGGGTACCGGCGGTGCATCGAGATTCTTCACGGTGGGCGGCTGCCGTTGTCCGATCGCGGACGTGCACGGGACAGCGGCGGCAACGGCGCAGGCCAGGAACGGATGCGTGGTACCGGACACCGGACAGCACTGGACACGGGGATGGTCGCGGCGTCCGGTACGTCGGCGAGCACGGCTGTCTGCCGGTACACGCCGGGTGCGTGACGTCTCACCGGGCCGCGGTGGCGGTCACGGAACGTCCGCTTCGCTAGAAGCAACTGGGAACGTTGATTGTCCGGCTCGGCGTCGTGTAGCCCGGCGGGCCGGTGACGCCGGCTGGCCAGACGATTTCGACGTTCACTCCTCCCGAGTAGTTGCCGGACACGCTCGAAGACGTGCGGTGCATGGTGGCCGCCGCTCGCAGCCGCCACCACAGGTTCCGTACGCCGCCGAATGTCGGCGCCCCGCCCCGGTATGCCGTCCGGCCGGCGGCGGTATGGCCGCCCGGCATCCTGGAGCCCAAGGCTCCCGCCGGAGGGCCTGCCCTCCTGACTGCCGGGGTGGCGTTCAGCGGCGTTCATCTGCGTTCGGCGGCGTTCAGGATCAGCCTCGCCCGGCTGGGGCCGTGGTCGAACCTGGGTGGGCCGGCGCGGCACGGCGCTGGCCAACCATCCGGTGGGTGGTTCGACGAGGAGGGAGGCGGGATGAAGACCCGCTGGAGAATAGCGTCGGCAAGCGTGTTGCTGGCGCTGCTGTTCGCCCCGGTGGCCCCGGGCACCGCGCAGGCGGCCACATCGGGGCCCGGTCCGGGCTCCACTGGTACCGGACCGGTCTCGGGAACGTCATGGGGCGCCAAACGGCTGGATGTGTTCTTCCGGGAGGCGCCCTCCACCCAGCTCGACCATGTCGCGTGGGACGGCTCGGGGTGGGTGCCGGCAAGCGGTTTCGATCAGTTGGGTGGCTCGTTCATGAGTGCGCCCGAGGAGGTGTCCTGGGGACCGGGCCGGGTTGACGTGTTCGTCCTGGATACGTTCGGTGCCTTGAACCACAAGGTGCGTACGACCACCCAGTGGCTGCCGCAGACGGGGTACGAGAACCTGGGCGGTGTCTTCTCGGATACACCGTCGGTGGTGTCGCGGGGCTCGGGGCTGCTGGACATCTTCGTCCGTAACGCGGCGGACGGGTCGCTGTTCCAGAAGTCGTGGAACGGCAGCAGCTGGATCCCGATCGGCGGGTTCACCCCGCTGGGTGGCAGCTTCGTCGGCGCGCCGGCGGCGGTCGCCACCGGCCCCAAGCAGCTGGACGTGTTCGTCCGACTGTCCGACGGCGACCTCGGTCACAAGTCCTGGGACGGCACCCAATGGACGCCGGCGTTCGGCTTCGACGACCTCTCCGGCGGCACGATCACGGACCCGCCGGCGGTGGTGTCGTCCGGCCCCGGCCGGCTGGACGTCTTCGTGCGGATGAGCAACGGGGCGCTCGGCTACAAGGAGTGGGACGGCACGCAGTGGTTGCCGGACAACGGGTTCCAGAACCTGGATGGCCACATCCTGGGTTCGCCCAGCGTCGTGTCGACTGCCCCGGGCCGGTTCGACATCTTCGTGCGGAACGCGAGTGACGGGTCGCTGGGTCACAAGGCGTGGAGCGGGACCGGCTGGGTACCGTCCATATTCGGGTACGACAACCTGGGCGGGGTCATGACCGACCCGCCGGCCGCCGTCTCGTGGGGGCCGGACACCATCGACGTGTTCGTCCGGGGCACCAGCGGCGGCCTGTACCACAAGCGATGGGATGGCGCCCAGTGGCTACCCTCCTGGGCCGGGTACGACTCGATGGGCGGCAGTATCGCGGACTGACGCGCCGGTACCGGGCGCAACGGGGCGGGGTGTGGCCGCCGGCCACGCCCCGTTTCCCGGCCTGCCCGCGCGCACCCGATGGGCGGCCGCTCGCGCCATCCGGCCGGCCAACGCGCCGGCCAGACGCCAGGCGCACACGGCG
>DATEJJ010000921.1:0-4841 GCA_035278125.1 Rugosimonospora sp. | reverse complement strand
AGCCCGCGGGTGTCGACGGCCAGCTCGGCCCTCGCCGCCCGCCTCGGCTCGGCGGCCGCGCTGGACTTCCTGGTCACCAGCCGGCACGACCTGATGGTGGCGGTGCTCCCGTCCGCCGACCTGGCCGCCGCGCTGCCCCGGCTGGCCGACGAGCAGATCGGCGTGGGCCGCACCCACCGGGGCGTGTCCGGCCCCGCGCTGTCCTACGCCGAGGCGCTGGACGCGCTCGACCTGGCCGACCGGCTGGGCCTGGCCGATCCCGTGATCGCCGCCGACCACCTGCTGGTCTACCGGGTGCTGCTGCGCGACCGGGAGGCGATGGACGACCTGATCGAGGCGGTACTCGCGCCGCTGCGATCGGCGCGGGGCGGGGCGGGGCCACTGCTGGACACGATCGAGGCGTACGCCGGTACCGGCGGCAACACCACGGCTACCGCGCGTCGCCTGCACCTGTCGGTCCGCGCGGTAACTTACCGGCTGCGCCGGATCCACGAACTCACCGGGCACGACCCCGCCGCCGCGCAGGACCGGTTCGTGCTGCAGGCGGCGCTGCTCGGCGCCCGCGCGCTCGGCTGGCCGGGTTCCCGCCCGCCCTGACCGTCACCGGCCGGCGATGCGCCGTTCGTACCTGGTCAGAGCCTCGCGCAGGGCCGCCGCCTCGTCCAGGGTCATCCGCCCGACGAAGTGGGTCAGGGCGGCCAGCCGGTCCCCGCTGTCCCGCAGCGCCTCGCCCATCAGCTGCGCGCTGTACTGCTCGCGGCTGGCCACCGGGGTGTACCGGTACGCCCGGCCCACCGGCTCCCGGTCCAGCCAGCCCTTCCTGTGCAGGTTGTCCATCACCGTCATGACAGTCGTGTACGCGATGTCGCGCTGCCCGCGCAGCTCCGTGAGCAGGTCGCGAACGGTCGCCGGCGCGCCGCGCTCCCACATGCGCAGCATCACCGCCGTCTCCAGTTCGCCGAACCCGCGCATGCCGCCTCCTCGCCGCTACGGCCAATGATCGTAGCCGCTCGTCGCGGTGCCACGCAGTACTCGAACGGTGTCTGGATGTGACTACGGTCGCCCGTCGTAGACAGAGCTTGCGTACCTCACCGTCGGTCACTAACCTCGATGAGCGTCCGGTCGTCACCAGGCTCACCTATCGGCGAGCCGCGACCGTACGCCGCCGAACCGCCCGCGCGGGCCGGGGACCCACGATACACAGGGGTGAATCCGAGGACACGGAAGTCCTTGGTAGGGCGTCCTTCCCGCCCGAATCCGTCAGCTAACCCGGTAGGCGGCCGCTGGAAGAAGGAGCCTGGTAGCCGCGTGGCCTCTGCCATCTCCACCCACCGAAGAGGGCGTACACCCGCCGCCCGTCTAGTTACTCTCGGTACATGTCTCATCGCGGCTCTGACCATCCTGGTCTCCGGCCGGGCGGCGCTCGCGGCGCCCTCACCCGGCCAGGTGGAGGCGCAGATCAACCAGACCTGGAACAGCCTGGAACCGTTGATCGAGCAGTACAACCGCATTCACGGACAGTTGCTGGCCAACCAGGCCAAGGCGGACCAGTTGGAGCGGCAGATCCAGCCGTTGCAGCTGCGGGTCGACATGGCGATGTCCCGGGTGAGCGTGATCTCCGCCGGCCTGTACAAGGAGGGTCCGGCGTTCAAGCTGAACGCGCTGATCTCCAGCGGCAGCCCGGCCGTCCTGCTCGACCAGATCACCACGGTGAACGTGCTGGCCTTCCAGCAGACCGCCGCGGTGGCCGACGTCGCCGCCCAGCGCGACCAGTACGCGCTGGCGAAGAAGCCGTACGACACGCTGATCGCCCAGCTGTCCGCGCAGGACGCTGATCTCGCGGCGAAGAAGGCGTCGATCGAGGCGCAGCTCACCCAGCTCCAGGCACTGCGGGTGGCGGCGTACGGGTCGGCCGGCGCGTCGACCGGTGCGCTCAAGCCGGTGGCCGCCTGCCCCGTGGAGTACTACGGCGACAAGGGCAGCCGGGCAGCGGCCAAGGCGTGCTCGCTGATCGGCCACCCGTACATCTGGGCCTCTTCCGGGCCGCGCGGGTACGACTGCTCGGGCCTGACCCTGACCGCGTGGGCCAGCGTCGGGGTGACGCTCGGGCACTACACCCAGTGGCAGTGGGACGAGTCGCAGCCGGTGACCCGGGGCAACCTGCGCCCTGGCGACCTGGTCTTCTTCTTCCCCGACCACCACCACGTGGGGATCTACGTGGGCGGCGGCTGGATGGTGAACGCGCCCACCACCGGTGACTTCGTCCGGATGGCGAAGATCGACAACCCGTACCTGCCCGTCTCGGGCTACCGCCGGCCGGGCTGACCGGCGTCCGTGCCCGCGTCCTGCGGGTGCTACCACCATCAAGAACCTGGGCGGGTCAGCGCACCACGGGGAGTACCTCCACCGCGGACCGGCCGGTGGCGTTCTCCACGAACGCCAGCGGATCGGCCACCGCGGCGAGCAGCCGTACGGTCTCGCGCAGCGGCTCGCCGTCCACCGGACCGGGTACCGGGAGGTCGAGCGCGCGGGCCAGGTCGAGATAGTGCACCACGGCCTCCATCAGGCCGATACGCAATACCTCACCGAACAGCAGCACCGCCATCCCGCCGTAGCTCACCCGCGCCGTCGGGTCCATAGTGGACGCCGCGGCCAGCGCGCGCGGGGCGAGGTCGGTGAAGCGGGACAGCAACTCCGCCCGGGGCGTGCCCTGGGCGAGCCCGACAGCGTGGTCGCGGACCAGGTGCGACATGGTGTGCGCGGGTCCGCCCGGGCCGTTGAACATGGCGAGCAGCGCGGCGGCGTCCGGGTACGTCGGTGGTTCGCCGATCGCCGGCCCGGCGCAGAGCTTGGCGACCGCGACGGGGAAGCCGCCGTGGTGGGCGTACAGGTCGGCCACGGTCCAGCCGGGCAGGCGGGTCGGGGTACGCCAGCGGTCGCCGTCCAGCGACTCGCCAACCCGCGCCCACGCGTGCCACGCCGCCTCCAGGCACCCCAGCACGGTCATCGGCTCCTCCTCGGTACCCGGCTCTGATAGCGTCCAGCTATGTATATGTCTCGATATTTAGGTCACCGTGTGACACTCGGGATCACCGGACTCGCGGTGCTCGGCGCGCTCACCGCCGCCGCTCCGGCGCAGGCCGTCAACCCGGCCACGGTACCGCCCGGGGCCGCCGGCCTCTGGTCCGCTTCCCTGGAGGGCGTACACGGCACCGCGCCGGACGCGACGGTGCGGCAGATCGCCCGGGTGTCGGTGGCGGGCGCGGGGATCCGGGTACGCCTGGGCAACCCGTTCGGCTCCGCACCGGTCGTAGTACGCGACGCGTGGCTCGGGCGTACCGTCGCACCCGGCAGCGCCCGGCTGGTTCCCGGCTCCAACCGGCCGCTCACCTTCCACGGCGCGCGTACCGCCAGCATCCCGCCCGGCCAGGAGATCCTCAGCGACCCGGCACCCGTGGCGGTCGAGGCGCAGCAGGACGTCGCGGTCAGCGTGTACGCGCCGGGCAGCCCGGTCGACGACCACACCTTCCCGCCGTTCGCCTTCGACCCGCCCGCGTCCTACATCGGGACCGGCGGCGACACCGCGGCGGACCCGTCCGACGCCGCGTTCCCCACCTCGCCGGTCGTCTCCGGCAGCACGCAGAGCACGGCCGCCGGGTACCACCCCGGGCAGACCTGGTGGCTGGACCTGGTGGTCGCCGACCGGCCGGCGGCCCGCGGCACCCTGGTGACGCTCGGCGACTCGATCACCGACGGGTACAACGCGTTCGGGCCGCCCGGCCAGCGCTGGACCGACGTGCTGGCCGACCGGCTGGGCGCGCTGCCGGCGGCCCAGCGCCTGGCGATCAGCAACGCCGGGATCTCCGGCAACACGGTCAGCGTGCAGCCCAACCCGTACGACCCGACCGGGCAGTGCTGCGGGCCGCCCGCGCCGCAGCGCCTGGACCGGGACGTGCTGGCCGTACCGGGCCTGCGTACCGTGCTGCTGCTGGAGGGGACGAACGACCTCGGCGGCGGGGCGAACGCACCTCCCGCGCCGGCCGCCCAGGTCATCGCCGCGATGGGCGCGATCGCGGCGCGGGTACACGCCCGGCACGTGCGGATCGTCGGCGCCACCATCCTGCCGATGTGCAACGCGCCGGGCAGCGACAAGGAGGCGGCACGCCTGGCGGTCAACCAGTGGATCAGGACCAGCGGCACCTTCGACGCGGTACTGGACTTCGAGTCCGTGCTGCGCGACCCGGCCGACCCGACGCAGATGGTCGCCGACCTGCGGACCGACTGCTACCACCCGAACGCCGCCGGCGACGCGCTGCTCGGCCGGTACATTCCCCTGGAGGTGCTGAGCCGGTAACGAGGTGATCGCGTGGCGGTGGTGCGGGTACGCGGGCGCACGCGGGGCTGGTCGCGGCGGCGGTACAGGCGGGCGTCACGGTGCTCGCGAGCGGTCGTCAGCGGCGGCCAGTTCGTGTACCGGCGCGGCTGAGCGGGAGCGCGGTGGCTGCGTAGGCGAGCGCGGTGGCCACGGCGAGGGCGAGCAGGCACGGGCCGAGCACGCGGGTACCGAAGTGGCCGATGAGCCCGCCGACCGCCGCCGGTACGGTCGCCGCGCCCACGGCCGAGGCGGCCACCTGTACGCCCACCGCCTGGTCGGCGTGGTGGGCGCCGACCCGCTCCCGGGTGGTGAGGGTCAGCAGCGGGAACATCGGTGCGGCGGCGAGGGCGACCACGACCACTCCGGCCACCGCGAGACCGGGCGGCGCGGGTACCCACAAAAGGGCGGAGCCGGCGATGAGGCCGCCCGCGCCGGCGGACAGGACCCGCCGCGGGCCGGCGCGCTC
>DATEJJ010000920.1:0-2176 GCA_035278125.1 Rugosimonospora sp. | reverse complement strand
TGGAAGGACGGATCACGCATCGGCAGCACGCCGGCCGTTCCGCAGGAGGGCCGGGCGCCGATGTCGAGCAAGGCCACCGACGACAGCGTCCGCATGCTTGCAGGCGGGTTTCTCACCCTGTGCGCCGGCGCTGCTGTGTCTGCTGTCCTGTACTTCTCCCGCGGGGCCGACGAAACCGTCGTCGTCACCCTGTGCGCGGCTCCGCCTGCAGCGTTCTTGTCCCTCGGCGCCCTGGTGAAGAAGATCAAGCGGCTCGTCCCTGATGAGACCCACCACCACTACAACGGTCCCGTCAGCCAGGAGCACACCGAGGTCCACATGAAGGGCAACGGCCTCATCGTCAGGAACAGCAGCCAGCAGTAGGAACGGCCAACTGGCCGCCGTGCCACACTGAAGCCGAGCCCGTCTGGCCCCCCGTCCAGGCGGGCTCACTCGTGTCCGGGCTCCATGTCGTCGGCTGGTGGTGCGGGGATGGCGCGTGCGATCCAGCCGGGTGGCATGAGGTCGGTGGGGTCGAGGGTGGCGGTGGCGCCTCGGTGGGTGCGGAGCCAGTCGAGTTCGCGCTGGCAGATCTCGCGGGTCCGCCCCCGGATCATGTACACCACCTCGTCCATCCGGCCAGTGTGACGCGACGGGCGTGTGGGCGCGGTCGGTTCGCGGAAAGGGCCCCGCCGGATGGGCGGGGCCAGCGGTCACGCGGTGGGCTGTCAGTCGGAGCTGTCGGGCCAGGGCTCGTCGTCGTCCGGCGGGCAGGTGCACAGATCAGACCACAGGGCAACTCCGCATTCGCATCGTGGGCAGTCGCAGGAGCCGATGCCGTCACCGTATCCGTGGTGCAGGTCGGGCAGGTTGCACACGTCGCATCGCCCGCTCATGCGGGTTCCTCGTCCGGGCGCACCGAGCCCGCGCCGTCCGGGCAGACGTGCGCCTCGTAGCGGGTGTCCTTCGTACTCCAACCGCACTCGCACGTGAAGCTGTAGTCGGCGTTGAGCAGGTGACGCGCGGCGGCCTCGCACTCCTCGACGGTCGGCGGATCGTCCGGCCGCTGGTTGATGTAACGGTCGATCGTGGCGTCGGTGAACTGGCTCATCGGCTGGCCTCCTCGCTGCTCGCCGGGTCTGCGCCCGGGTTGTCGTCTGGCTGGCAGTCGGGGCATGGCGCGTTGATCTGGCCGCGGAGGGTGCCGTCGGCGCCGCGTTGCACGATGTACGCGTGCGGGTCGAGGCCCGTGCCGTTGCAGCGTTCACAGTCCATCGCTGGTCTCCTCGCTGGCCGCTGGGCGCTCTGGCAGTTCAGCCCCCGGTCGGCCAACCACCCACTCCCAGAGTTGTCGGGTGAGGCGGGAGCGGTCGGCTCCGAGGGCTTTCGCAGTGGCGTCGAGGTCGTGCCAGAGGGCGTCGTCTACGCCTCGGATGCCTCGGAGTTTCTCCTTGTGCTGATTGGCCATGGGAAGAGTCTGACAGGTGGTTGACCACCCGTCCAGGCTGTGTCATATTGGAGGTGGTTAACCACCTGTGAACAGGGCGGGAGGTAACCAGAACCGAGGGGGATCCCGTGACCAACCGCACCCGCACCGCCCGCCAGATCCTCCGCCAGCGCACCAGGTCGAACCGCGCCGCCGCGAAGATCCGCCGCGAAGGCATCGCCACCCTCGCAACGCACGCCGTAGCCGCCGGACTCGGCATCAAGGAAGCCGCCTCCGTCGCTGGCAGCCTCCGCGACAAGACCGAGAAGGCAGGCGTCGTCGGTATCGCGGGCCGCTCGTTCCGCAAGGGCGCCTCGCGGCCCTGCACCCGCTACACCCGCGCCGACGTCGCCGCGCTGGTCGCCTACTACCGGCCCCGCAAGTCGGCGTACCGCCTCGCCGCCGCCAAGCTCGCTCTCGCCGCCTAAGGAGACCACCATGGCCCGCTCCGAGAACCTCGCCGACATGTCCACCAACGGGCTCCGCGACGAACGCGAGGCCTGCCTGCTGCTCACCACCGACGCCTACGCAGGCAGCGACCGCGTGAAGGAGTTCCACGCCGACTACGCCGACCGGATCAGCGACGAACTCGACAGCCGAAACAACACCTGACCGCCCTGAAAGGACCTCTGATGGACTTCCGCGACGCCCTCAACACCACCCTCGCCGACCTCACCCCCCAGCCCTGGGACTACACCACCCCCGACGGCA
>DATEJJ010000919.1:0-6348 GCA_035278125.1 Rugosimonospora sp. | reverse complement strand
ACCGTGCGGCCGGCCGAATCGAGCAGGCGGACCGCGCCGCGCACCGGATGTACCGGCTCGTCGAAGCGGAGCGTGACCTCGGCCGGCGGGCGGGCCAGGTGCTGGTCCGGTGCGGGGCTGGTGGCCAGCAGCTGCGCGTGTGCCGTGGCCGCGCCGGCGGTGGCCAGGAGCCACGCCAGCAGGGCCGCGGCGACCGTACCGAGACGGATCAGGCTTCTCACGGGATTTGCCCACCTCACTCGGGCCGCAGGGGTACCGACAATACCGGTTAAGTACACAATGGTAAATGTATGCAAATCCACTAGGAGTCTTCTACAAGGTGGATTTATTGACAATCACCATTGGCCCGGTGAAATGGAGGTGTGCACCGGGTGAGTCGGACCGCACCCGGTACCTGGGGAGACTGTAAACGCGGGAGGCGTCCGGATGAAGACCCTGGAGAGTGGGCACGAGCCGCTGTTCAGCGTGGCGGTGCAGTGCCGGAATCGTTTTGTACGGGAACTGCTGGCCTCGCACCTGGGCCAGGACCGGGAGATCGCGCTGCTCGGGTTCGTGTCGTCCGGGTCGGAGCTGGTGGAGCTGTGCAACGTGCGCCGGCCCACGGTCGCCATCTTCGAGGCGGACGCGCCCCGGTGGAGCAACGAGCGGCTCATCTCGCTGCTGCGCCCACCCGGCCGGGCGCCGCGGGTCATCGGCATGCACGAGTCGCTGCCGGCGGTGAACATCGTGCGCGCGTACGAGGCCGGGGTCAACGCGCTCGTGCCGTACGCGGCCGGGCTGGGCGCGCTGGTCAACGCGGTGAAGGTACCGTCCCTTGTGGAGAAGGTGCAGGCCGAGCGCGGGCGGGCCGGGCTGACGCCGCGGGAGCTGGAGGTGCTGTACCTGATCAGCGCCGGGTACCCGAGCGAGCAGGCGGCCTGGCTGCTCGGCATCACGCCGTACACGCTGGAGCACCACAAGCGCCAGATCTTCGCCAAGCTCGGCGCGCACGACCAGGCACACGCGGTGGCCAGCGCCATGCGCCTCGGGCTGTCCCAGGCGCCCGCCCGTCCGCTGGCCCGCCCCGACCGGTCCGGCTCCCACGGCTCGTACCTGCGGGTGCTGGTGCACGGCGGCACCGACGACCTCATCGAGCGGATCCGCAAGGTGCTCGACCACCCCGACATGCAGGTGGCCGTGGACGGTGAGGAGACGCCACCGCCCCGCTGGGCGAAGGCGCGGAAGGTCACCGTCGCGGTGGTGGAAGGCCCCGGCGCCGTGGACCGCACTGTCCACAGTGGTCGCGGGCCGCTGGTGCTGGTGCTCACCGGCGAGGGCACCCGGGACCAGGTGGCCAACGCGTGGGCGCAGGGCACGGCGGTGGTCCGCGCGGCGGACGTGGAGGACCTGCTCCAGCTCGCGGTACGCGCGGCCAGCCACGGGCACCTGCTGGTCGAGGCGGCGCACGCGAAGGCCATCCTCGGGCCGCCCAGCGGTGGCATGTCCACGCTGTGGCGGGTGGCCCTGACGCCACGGGAGCGGGAGATCCTGGGGCACGTCTGGCGCGGGTACACGATGAAACAGACCGCGCGGGTGCTCGGCATCTCCGTGCGCACCGTGGAGAACCTGCAAAGCAACCTCTTCCGCAAGCTGGGCGTGCACAGCCGGTCCGCGGCGCTGACCACGGCCGTGGAGCTGGGCCTGCTCGACGACCTGAACCTGCTCGAACGGCGGCTCACCGGCGACGACGTGCTGGCGCCGTGACCGGCCGGACAACCGTGCGGGGCACCGGCCGTGGCCGGTGCCCCGCCGGCTGGTGGGGCCGGCACCGCCGGCCCCACCAGATCGGTCACAACCGGGCCAGGCCCGCGACCGTCGGCTCCGACGGCAGCACCCGGAAGATGCCCCACATGCCCGCCTCGGTGAACGGCTGGCGGCCGTCCCCGTAGCGGTAGTCACCGGAGTACCCCGAGGTGTCACCGGCCCCACCGACCAGCTCGACCTCCATGGTCTCGCCGGCGGACAGGGACCGCGCGGACAGCAGCTGCGAGCGCCTGTCCGAGGTGCCGTTCCACATGTTCGGCTCCTGCGGGAACACGTGCCCGCCGACGCCGAACGTGGCGAACTGGTCGGACGCGCCGACACCCACCCGGAACACCACCGGATCGCCCGCGTACGTGCGGAACAGCGGTGTCGCCGGATCGCCGAACTGGGTGGAGCTGAACGCGCTGCCGTAGTTCGGTGACGCGTTCGGCGGGTTCGACGTCAGGCCCAGCCTGGTGGTCAGCGGGGCGCTCGAGTAGCTCACGTTCGAGTACCCCTGGTTGGCGGTTGGCGGGTCACCGGCGAAGACGCTGTTCAACCCGTTGCCGGCGACCACGTCCTGGTACGGCACGATGCTGCGCGCGTACTGCTGGTCCGTGGTACCGAGGGTGAGCGCGAACTCCCGGAAGAACCCACCACCCGGCGGCCGGATGATGGCCTGGGCGCTGGTGGACGTCGCCGACAGCGCGGCCGAGTCGGTGGTGCTCGCCCACGTCGAACCGCGTGGCTCGACGATGAGCAGACCGTACGCGCCGTGCCGCAGCGAGGCCACGCTGCCCAGGTTCTGGAAGATGGACGTACCCAGCTGCTGGTCGGCCATGAAGAAGTACGTGGTGCTGGAGCCGGCCGCCACGGTCGTGTCCGGGTTGAGCCCGACCGCGGTACCCGCCGATGTCTGCGGGTTGTAGAGCAGCTTGCCCAGGTCGAAGCCGGCCCGGGTACCACCGTCCAGCGTGCCCGAGGCGATCTGGTCGCGCAGGGTCACCTGCACGCAGTCGCCCTGGTTCGCCCGGATCACCAGCGGCTCCACCTTCTTCGTCCCGGCCAGGATGGCGGCCCGGTCGGACGTGAGCGAGTAGATGATGCCGTTGGCGTCGCTGTTCGGCGCGGTGGGTAGCGCCTTGTTGAACACTGATATGTCATAGCTGCGGACCGATGTGCCCGACGGGCACGGGACCTTCGTGCTGGAGACGTTGGCCGCCGTGGGCGCGGCCGGGTTGGGCCCCGGACTCGCCTGGGTGTCACCCGACGCCGCACGCAGGATCGGGAAGCCCTGGCCGCCCGGTGCCGCGGTACGGCCGGGTAGCGTCTCCAGGTCGGACTGAAGGTGGTCGTGCACCCGGAAGATGCCCCACGCCCCACTCTCGAAGGCGAAGTTGCGGGTGCTGTAGTACAGGTAGTCGCCCGCCATGCCGGCCGGTCCGCCCGCTCCGCCGTCCAGGACGTAGTCGAAGCGTTCGGAGATGCCCGTCGTGGCCGCGTCCACCAGTTCGCCGGCCGCGTTGAACCGCTCCCGCCGGAACCGGTGGCCCTGGATGCGCAGTGCCTCCACCCGTTCGTCGATGCCGATGGTACGGACAACCACCGGGTCACCCACGTACGCGCGCAGCAGCGGGGTGGACGGGTCGCCGTACTTCACCGAGGAGAAGACGTACGGGTCCACTGTGGTCACCGTGGCCGCGACCGTGTTCGCCGCGGTCGGATCGTTCACGTTGCTGGTCGCGTTGCGGCAGATGGTGCCGTTGAACTCCTGCCGTTGCTGGGTGGTGCCGGGGTCGGCCGGGGTACTACCCGGCGGTGTTCGTTCGCCGATGGGCGCGGCTCTCAGGTTGATGGAGCCTTCCTCACACTCCTGTCCTGGGTTACGGGACTGCGGCCCAGGCAGGTCCGGATTGGACAGCTCCGCTCTACCTTGTCGGCCGTTCCCGAGGAACAGCATGTACTCGCGGAACGAGCTGCTGACCCCGACGCCGACCGGGTTGCTGGTGTAGATGTCCGCGATGGTGCCGCTCTGGATGAGCGCGCCCGTCTGCGGGTTGTGGTAGGTGGATCCGGCCGGCTCGATGATGTGCGCGCCGAACAGGCCGTGTGCCCACGACTTGATGCCGTTGACGTGGTCGTGCCAGAAGACCGTGCCACTGTCCACATCGGAGTACCACCGGTACTGGAGGAACTCGACGGAGACCGGCTCACCGCTGGCGTGCGCCTGGCTGAGCGGCGAGTCGAAGGTGAGCGAGGTGGTGCCCACCGCGGTGATCTTCTTGATTTCGATGTCGGTACGCCCGACGCCGACCGCGATGTACGTACCCACCCGCAGGTTGGTGGTGTTGGTGACGGAGACCTTGCTGGTCCCGCTCGTGGTCGCGGAGGTCAGCGTACGGCTGTCCCGGGCGTCCGAGTAGATGGACTGCTCGTAGTTGAACCCGGTGATCACGCCGTCCGAGCCCTGCGGGTCGAACTGCACGAAGTGCGTGTGCATGTTGACCTTCGGCTGCACCGTCGGGTTCAGCTCGCTGGAGAACGTGATCGCCACGCAGTCGCCCACATTGGACCGGATCACCAGCGGATCTGGTGACTTGGTACCCGCCGCGGCGTTCGCGAGGACGGTGTTCTTGTCCTGGGTCAGGACGTACACCTCGCCGTTCTGGTCCGTCTCGCGGGTGGTCTCCTTGATCGGGACACTGACGGCGGTGATGTTGTAGTTCCGCACCGGCGCGTTGGCCGGGCAGAGCCCGTCCGGCCGGGACGAGGACGCCGTGTCACCCAGGTACGGCGTGCCGGTGTGGCCCGCCCCGGTGAACGGTGGCCGCTGCCCCAGGTGTGGCCGGAACATCGGGTACGCCGGTCTTCCGTTGTTCGGGTTGAACAGGATGGGTGGTCGCTGCCCCGGCGTCGCGGACTCGTAGTCCTGCCAGATCGCCGTGTCGTCCGGCTCGCCGAGGTACCGCGGGCCGTTGCGGGTGTCGGTGGTGGTCCAGTCCCAGACCGCGGCGTCGGTGCTGTCCACCCGGGTGCCCTGCGGCGGGAGTTGGCCCTCCACCAGCGACTGCAGCGATATCTGGCTGCCGGAGTCGGTGAAGTCGGACTGCAGCACCACGGTCTTGCCCGCGATGGTCCTTCCGACCAGCTGGTCGGAGGTCACCGCGGTCGGCGCCGCGCCGCGGCCCGGTATGGTCGCCAGGTCGGACTGCCGGGTGTCGTACACCCGCCAGATGCCCCACATGCCGGCGATGTAGTGCTGCGCGATGTGGCAGTGGTACAGGAAGTCCCCGACCGCCTGCTGGCAACCGCCGGCCCCGCACTCGTGTTCGAGGTTGTAGGTCTCGCCGGGTCCGATGGTCTGCGAGTCGAGGTTGATGGACGCCGCGTCGTTCGGTGGCGTCTTCTCCAGCCCGCCCGCGAAGTTGCTCGTCTGGGCGCCCGGGTTCTGCGGCCACCGGTCACCGCCACCGTGCAGGTGGTGTACGTGCAGCTGCTCGAAGCCCGCGTCGATGAGCCTTGTCTTGGTGGGCTCGCCGACGTAGGAGCGCGGCATCGGGGTGGCCGGGTCGCCGTTGGTGTACGAGCTGTACATCAACGACTCGCTCGCCGGCAGCGTGGTGTCGTCCGCACCCTGGGTCTGCACCAGCAGCTCCTGGCGGCGGAAGAACGGCTCGCTGCGGTAGTTCAGCGCCCGCGAACCCGGCCGGTACGAGTCGGTGTCCGTACCACAGTTGTCGATGCCGCCCTCGTCCAGCATGGGCAGCGGCGCGCCCAGGCCGTCCGGGTCGTCGAAGCAGTTCGTGTCACCACCGTCCTCAAAGGCCGGTCGCCGCAGCGCGAACTGCTCGTCGCCGATCTCGTGGTAGATGATGGCGAACTCGCGGAAGTTGGTACCGCTTCCCGGCCTGATGATGGCCGCGAAGCTGTTGAACGTGGCGTCGTTGGTACGGTCGGCACCGGTGTACGGGTCCAGCCAGGTGGAGCCGGCCGGCTCGGCGATGACCGTGCCGAACAGCCCGTGCGCGGTCAGCTGGAGCGAGTCACCGCCGCTGTGCACCACCCGCGCGCCCTCGCCCATCAGCGGGTCGAGGAAGAAGCGGTAGGTGTGCGTACCGCCCGGTGGCACCATCACGTTGGCCGGGTTGTTGCCGACCCCCGCGCCGCCGTTGCCGCCGGCCGCGTCGTACGCCACGCCGGAGACGTCGAACGACACCGACGGTACGCCGCCGGGCTGGGTCACGACCGGGATGGCCCCGAAGCCGGGCCCGGTCTTGGGCGGTGAGGTGAGCGCGTTGGTCAGGTTCACCACGAG
The DNA here is from genome assembly GCA_035278125.1 of Rugosimonospora sp. Lineage (GTDB taxonomy): Bacteria > Actinomycetota > Actinomycetes > Mycobacteriales > Micromonosporaceae > DATEJJ01. The sequence continues at coordinate 251 of DATEJJ010000919.1, read as the reverse complement.
ACACTCGCCCAGGCGCGCCCGCAGGACGAGCGGCTGGATCGGGTCCTCGCCGAGGCCCGGGCTGACCCGGGCGCCGTCACCGGTCTTCGCCGTCTCCTGCAGCGCGGCCTCCTGTGCCCGCACCGCGGAGATCTCGTTCTGCAGCACGTACATGAAGCCGAACGGGTCGTGGTCACCGAACCGGTCGACCGTGATGTCCACGTTGATGGCGGACACGTTGTACGTGCGCTGCGGCGCGCCCGCGCAGCCGT
>DATEJJ010000918.1:0-7730 GCA_035278125.1 Rugosimonospora sp. | reverse complement strand
CCACGATGACGCCCGAGTTGCCCCGGGCGCCGAGCAGCGCGCCCCGGGCCATCCGGCGCAGCGCCGGCCCCGGGCTCCCGTTGGCCGGCGCCCGCGGGGGACCGTCGGGTTCCGCCTCGGCGAGTGCCTCGTGTGCCGAGGTCACGGTGAGGACCAGGTTGGTGCCGGTGTCGCCGTCCGGGACCGGGTACACATTCAGCTCGTCGATCTCCCGCTGGTGCCGGCGCAGGGCATCCAGACCGGCCACGCACCAGTGGCGGACCGCGGTCGCGTCCAGGCTCTCCAGCACGGGAAACACGATAGTGCGGCGCGGGCCGTTCCTCCCGATTGGCTGGCGCGGTGTGCTATCGGGTAACCTGGTCAGGTTGCCCGGGCACGGTTCACGGGCGGAACTCAGCGATCAGATCCAGGAGATACCCGTGGCTAGCGTGTGCGACGTCTGTGGCAAGGGGCCGGGCTTCGGTCACAACGTGTCCCACTCGCACCGGCGGACCAACCGCCGCTGGAACCCGAACATCCAGACCGTGCGAGTACCGGCCGGTGGCGGCAACACCAAGCGGCTGAACGTGTGCACCTCGTGCATCAAGGCCGGCAAGGTCGTCCGCGGCGCGTGATCAGCGGCGGGTGATCACAGGTCCCGGCCGAAGGACCTGACCCCCGGTTCGTCCCGGTAGTAGCCGAAGTCGGCGATCCGCGCGTACCCCGCCTTGGTGTACAGGTTGATCGCCTCCGGCTGCTCCGTACCCGTCTCCAGCACCACCCGGCTGCGCCCCGCCGCACGCGCCGAGTCCTCCAGCGCGCGCAGGACCGCCAGCGCGATCCCCTGGCCACGTGCCGCCGGTACCACGTACATCCGCTTGATCTCCGCGATGTCCACCGAGCCGGCGAGCGTACGCCAGCCGCCACAGCCCACCGGCGCGCCGTCCCGGTACGCCACCAGGAACGCACCGCGCGGCGGCTCGAACTCGGCCGGATCCACCGGGGTGGCGTCGCCGTCAACGCCGCCGTACCGCCGCGACAGGTCGGCCAGCAGCTCCGCTGCCAGCTCCCGCGCCACCGGGTCGGCGTACCCCGCCCGGATGAACTCCACGTCCGTCATCTGAAGTGATCCCATCCCGCCGCGCCGTCCGTGTAGGGCTTCCCGTCCACGGTCACCCCCTCGCCTTCGCCGACGGTACCGATCACCAGCCAGTCCGCGTCCAGCGCGGTACCCGCCGGGAACGTCGCGGCCAGGGCGTGGTCGTCGCCGCCGGTGAGGATCCACCGGTACGGGTCCACGCCGAGCGCGTTGGCCGCGTCGGACATCTGCGCCGGTACCTCGAAAGCGTCTTTACGCACGTCAATGGCGACGGTGCTGGCCTTCGCCACGTGGCCCAGGTCGGCGACCAGGCCGTCGGATATATCGATCATGGCGGTCGCGCCGAGTCTGGCCGCGGCCGGCCCGGCCGGGTAGTGCACCTCGGGTCGGCGGTGCGCGTCCACCAGCGTGCGCGGCGACCGGAACCCGCGGGACAGCACGGTGTACCCGGCCGCCGCGTACCCGAGCCGACCGCGCACCGCCACCACGTCACCCGGGTGGGCACCGCTGCGCAGCACCGGCGGCCGGCCGCGCAGGTCACCCAGGGCGGTGACCGCGATGGTCAGCACCGGGCTCGCGGACATGTCCCCGCCCACCACGCAGGCACCCGCCTTCTCGGCCTCGGCGACCAGCCCGTCGGTCAGCTCCTCGGCCCAGCGCACATCGAGGTCCACCGGCGCGCAGAACGCCACCAGCAGCGCGGTCGCCTCCGCGCCCATGGCGGCGACGTCGGCCAGGTTGGCCGCTGCGGCGCGGTGCCCCACATCGGTCGCGGTCGACCAGTCCCGGCGGAAATGCCGCCCCTCCACCAGGACGTCGGTGGTGGCCACCACCCGCCCGTCGGACGCGGCGACCAGCGCCGCGTCGTCGCCCGGGCCGAGCAGGCAGGCAGGCCCGCTCGTCAACCGGGCGGTGACTCGGGCGATCAGCCCGAACTCGCCACTGCCAGCCACACTCATGCGGTACTCCTGAGATAACATTCCGCGACGTCGCTGCTAATCGCCAACGGATCATGCGGTAGTTTCACGTCAGCCCGCCAGCTCACGTAGAGGGGGTCATGTCGTGGTCCAGGCCTACATCCTCATCCAGACAGAGGTCGGAAAGGCGCGTGACGTGGCCGCGGCAATCGGCGATGTTTCAGGAGTCGTCCGGGTGGACGCGGTTACCGGTCCGTACGACGTGGTCGTGCTGACCGAGGCGCACAACGTCGACGAGTTAGGCAAGATGATCGTCAGCAAGGTGCAACTGGTCCCCGGGATCACCCGCACGCTCACCTGCTCGGTGGTGCGCCTGTAGAGTCGGCCGCCGTGGCGGACGAGGTGACCCGGCGGGCCGCCCGGCTCGCGCTGCTCATCGCCCTGCCGGTCGCCCTGGTTGCCGGCCTGGTCGCGTTCTGGGCGCTGGGCGGCTTCCACCCGGCCCGGGCGCCCGGCCCGGTGAGCACGGCTCCGGTCGCGATGCCCACCCGGTCGCTGCCGGCCAGCGCTGCCACCACCTGCCTGGCCTTCATCGCCCACCTGCCGGCCGCGCTGCGCGGCCTGGCCCAGCGCCCGGTCGCCGCCGGGCCCGAGCAGAACGCCGCCTACGGCGACCCGCCGATCGAGGTGGGCTGCGGCGGGTGGCCGGTGCCGTCGATCGCCGCCGACACCCAACTCTGGACGCTGTCCGGAATCTGCTGGTATGCCGACCAGAGCGGCGCGACCAGCACCACCTGGATCACGCTGGACCGGCAGACGCCGGTACGGGTCACGGTGCCGGACAGCTACCAGGGGCAGGGCGACTGGGTGCAGGAGTTCAGCGCTCCGATCGTGCAGTGGGTACCGTCGCTGGCCCAGCCGCCGAAGCAGTGCCAGGCACCGGCGACAGCGCCCTCCTGAAACCCCCCGTTTCTGCCCGTCTGGGTCGCGTGACCGTTTCGCGTAACCATGCTGACCAGGGAAAATGCTTGCTGTTTAGTACTGGTGTTCGATACGGTCGGGAAGTGGTCGAGCGCAGTCGGGATCGCCAGCTCCGGGACGCCAGGATGGCGTACCTGTCGGCCGTGCGGCGCTTTGACCACGCGCTCCGGCGGTTCGACAACTCGGGCATGCCGATGGATCCCGGCCCCCGCGCCGAGCCCCTGCCCTGGACCCCGGAGCAGCACACCATCCTCCGGTCCCTCTCGTTCGCGCTCCGCGAGGTGATCGACCGCCGCGACGAGTGGGACGGCTTAAGGCGCGACTACTGGAGCCCGCACTAATGCAATCCGGTGCCCCGGCGTAGGGCGGTGCGGATCAGGCGGGAGACGAGCTTGCGGTACTCCAGGCCGGTGGCGGCCCACATGCGCGGGAACATCGAGGTGGAGGTGAAGCCGGGCATGGTGTTGATCTCATTCAGGTACACGTCCAGCTCGGGCGTGACGAAGAAGTCCACCCGGGCCAGTCCGGCGCAGTCCAGCGCGGTGAAGGTACGGCAGGCGTACTCCCGGATGTCGCGGGTCACCGGGTCCGGCAGCCGGGCCGGTATGTCGTACTCGCAGGGGCTGTCCGGCAGGTACTTGGCCTCGAAGTCGTAGAACTCGTGGCCCCCGCCGACCATCCGGATCTCGGCGAGTACCGACGCCTCGGGCGCGCCGCCGTACTCGCCCTCCAGCACCCCGCACTCCACCTCGCGCCCCACGATCGCCGCCTCGACCAGCACCTTCGGGTCCACCGCGCGGGCCTCGGCGATCGCGGCGTCCAGCTGGGACCAGTCGCTGACCTTGCTGATCCCGTACGACGAACCCGCGCGGGACGGCTTCACGAACACGGGCAGGCCCAGCCGGTCCCGGTCGGCGGCGGACAGCGACTGCCCGGCGCGCAGCACGGTGTACCGGCCGACCGGGATGCCCTCGGCAGCGGCGAGCTTCTTGGTGAACTCCTTGTCCATCGCGGCGGCCGAGGCGAACACGTTGGCGCCCACGTACGGGACGCCGGCCATCTCCAGCAGGCCCTGGATCGTGCCGTCCTCCCCGTACGCGCCGTGCAGCACCGGGAAGACCACGTCCACGCCGGACAGGGCGCGCGCGCCGTCGGCCGGGTCGAGCACCACCAGGCCACGGTTGGTCGGGTCGCCGGACAGCACGACCGCGCTGCCCGAGCCCGCGGTGATCTCCGGCAGCCGGTGCCCGTCCAGGGCCAGCGCGCGCGGATCGCCGTCGGTCAGCACCCACCCGCCTTCCCGGGTGATGCCCACGGGTACCGCCTCGAACTCGTCCGGGTCCAGCGCGGCCAGCACGCTGCCGGCGCTCACGCACGAGATGGCGTGCTCCGTGCTGCGCCCGCCGAAGACGACGGCGACGCGTACCTTGCCGGGGTTTGGGCTCGTCACCTCAGCGACCCTACCCTGGTCAGCCAATACCCGCGCCGCACGGACAACACGAACCGAACTGGCCGGACCGCGCGAGGCCGGCGTGGACGGCCGCCCTAGGCGGCGGCCGCGGCCAGCGCCGCGGTCAGGTCTGCGACCAGGTCGGCGCTGTCCTCGATGCCGCAGGAGAGGCGGACCAGGCCGTCGGGTACCGCGTCACCACCCCACTGCGCCCGCCGGTCGGCGGTGGTGTGGGTACCGCCGAAGGAGGTGGCCGCCGAGATCAGCCGGCTCCCGGTGAGCAGCCGGCCCACGTGCGCCGCGTCCGGCAGGGTGAACGTCAGCACGCCCGGGATGCGCCGCATCTGCCGGTTGGCCACCGGGTACGCCGGGTCGGTGGGCAGGCCGGGCCAGCGCAGCCCGCGTACCTCCGGCCGCCCGGCGAGCACCTGTGCCAGGGCGGCCGCGTTCGCCGACTGGCGGGCCAGCCGCAGGTCCAGAGTGGACAGTGAGCGGTGCGCCAGCCACGCCTCGAACGGGCCGGGGATGGCACCGGTCCGGGTACGCCAGGTGCGTACCCGCTCCGCCAGCTCCGCCCCGGCCACCGCGTACCCGAGGAGCAGGTCTGAGTGCCCGGTCAGCGCCTTGGTACCGGAGGCGACCACCACGTCCGCCCCCAGGGCCAGCGGCTGCTGCCCGAGCGGGGTGGCGGTGGTGTTGTCCACCGCGACCAGGGCACCGGCCCGGTGCGCCGCCGCCGACAGGGCCGCGATGTCGCACACGTCCAGCCCCGGGTTCGCCGGCGACTCCAGCAGCACCAGCCGCACCCCGTCCAGCTCCGGGTACGGGCCGGCGGTGGGCGTATCGCGTACCACCACGCCCAGGTCGGCCAGCACGGACGTGGCGAAGCCGCGGGTGTTGTAGTACGCATCGGACGGCAGCAGCACCGTGTCGCCCGGGCGCAGTACGGTCATCAGCAGCGCGGTGATGGCGGCCATGCCGGACGGGAACAGCACGCACTCCCCGCCCTCCAGCCCGCCGATCGCGCGCTCCAGCCCGCGCCAGGTCGGGTTGTCGTTGCGCCCGTAGCTGTACGGCACGCGCTCCGGCGGGGCCAGCGGGTCGAGGCGGTACGGCGCCGCGAACACCGGCCCGGGCAGGAACGGCTCCCCGGGTACCGGCTCGGGCTGTCCGGCATGTACGCAGCGGGTGCCGTCCCCCAGCGGACCGGTCATATCGACTCGGGCTTGGGCTCGCGGCTCATCAGGGTGGTCACCGCCTCGCGCGGGTCGGCGCCCTCGTGGCAGACCCGCTCGACCTGTTCGGTGATCGGCATCTCCACCCCGTTCGCCCGGGCCAGGTCCCGGATGGCCAGGCAGCTCTTCACGCCCTCGGCCGTGTGCCGGGTGGCCGCCTGCGCCTGCTCCAGCGTCTCGCCCCGGCCCAGGTGCTCGCCGAAGGTGCGGTTGCGCGACAGCGGCGAGGAGCAGGTGGCGACCAGGTCGCCGAGGCCGGCGAGGCCGGCGAAGGTGCGCGGGTCGGCACCCAGCCGCACGCCCAGCCGGGCGATCTCGGCCAGGCCGCGGGTGATCAGCGTGGCCTTGGTGTTGTCGCCGAAGCCGAGCGCGTCGGCCATCCCGTACGCCAGCGCGATCGCGTTCTTGACCGCGCCGCCCAGCTCGCAGCCGATCACGTCATCGTTCGTGTACGGGCGGAAGTACCGGGTGGCGACCGCCTTCTGCACCAGCGCCGCGCGGGCCTGGTCGACGCAGGCGACCACGGAGGCCGTCGGCTGCTCCGCGGCGATCTCGGCGGCCAGGTTGGGCCCGGTCAGCACGGTCACCCGGTCCGGCTGTACGCCGGTCACTTCCAGGATCACCTCGGTCATCCGCTTGCCGGTACCCAGTTCGATGCCCTTCATCAGGCTCACCAGGGTGGCGTCCGGCGGGATCAGCCCCGCCCACCCGGCCAGGTTGGCGCGCAGTGACTGGGCGGGTACCGCGAGCACCACGAGGTCCGCGTCGGCCAGTGCCTCGGCCACGACCACGGTGGCGGTGACCCGTTCCGGCAGCCGGGTGCCCCCGAGGTAGTCCGGGTTCTGGCCGCGCTCCCGGATCACCGCGGCCACCTCGGGCCGGCGCGCCAGGAGTGCCACCTCGGTACCCGCGTCGCCCAGTACCTTGGCGAACGTGGTACCCCAGGAGCCCGCGCCGAGTACCGCCGCCCGCCTCACGAGTCGCCCTCGGTGCGGGCCGCCGGCAGCGGCTCGCCGCGGGCCTGGCTGAGCAGATCGCGCAGGGCGTCCATGATCTCCTCCGTGATCGCGTGCAGGTTGGCCGCGGTGGGCTCCGCGTCGGCCCAGCGTGCCAGGTCCACCGGCGGCCCCGCCAGTACGGTCACCGGGGTTCCGGGTACCAGCCGCAGCTTGCGGGTACGCGGGTCGAACAGGCGCTGCGAACCCCAGGTGACCAGCGGTACCACCGGGGCGCCGGTGGCCAGCACGAGCCGGGCCACGCCCGTCTTGCCCCGCTCCGGCCACAGCTCGCCGGCCTTGGGCGTGGTGCCCTCCGGGTAGATGATGACCGCGTCGCCCGCCTTGATCGCGGCGGCCGCCGCGTCCAGCGCCTTGGCCGCGTCCGCGCTGCCCCGGTACACCGGGATCTGGCGTACCCAGCGCAGGAACGGGCCCAGCGCCGGCACCTGGAACAGGCTGGACTTGGCCAGGAACTGGGGCCAGCGGCCGGCCTCGTAGACGTAGTGGGACACCACCATCGGGTCGAACTCGGACAGGTGGTTGACGGCCAGGATCAGCCCGCCCTCGTGCGGTACGTTGTCCGCGCCGCCCCAGGTCCGCCTGGTCAGGACGAGCATGGTCGGCTTGATCACACAGACGGCGAACCGCCGCCAGAACCCGAGCCTTCGCCGCGCCACGGTCACTCCCACCCACGTAAAACCGCTGCCACCGGTCGCCCGGTGTTCCGGTGACCATACTGCCCGGCCAGGGCGCGCGGCGGCGAGAGGGCCAGCGGCGCACCCGGCGGGGCGGTGGGAGAAGATGCCCGTTGTGGGGGGTTCGAACTGGCTGGCGGTGGTACCCGTCAAGCGTCTGGCCGCGGCGAAGAGCCGGCTGCGGGGCGCGCTGCCCGGCGTACCCCATGAGGATCTGGCCCTGGCGCTCGTGCTGGACACGGTCGGCGCGGCCCTGCGCTGTGCGGCGGTCGGGGAGGTCGTGGTGGTCACGGACGACGCGCGGGTGCGCGACGCGGTGCGGGGCATCGGCGGCGGCGTGGTGGCGGACGCGCCGGACGCCGGCCTGAACCCGGCG
>DATEJJ010000917.1:0-5437 GCA_035278125.1 Rugosimonospora sp. | reverse complement strand
CGGACACGATCGGGCGGCGGCTGGCCGTGCTGCGGCGGTTGGCCCACCCGGACGCGTCGGATCCGGAGCGCGGGCCGCTGCGGGTGGTGGTGGCGCCGGTGCGGTCGGTACTGCAGCCGCAGCTGCGCGGGCTGGGCGACCTGGCGCCGATCGAGCTGCGCAAGGGGGGTACCGCGGATCTCGACAGGGTCGTGAAACACCTCGGGGAGATCGCGTACAACCGGGTTGACCTGGTGGAGAAGCGGGGGGAGTTCGCGGTACGGGGTGGGATCCTGGACGTCTTCCCGCCCACCGAGGAGCACCCGCTGCGGGTGGAGTTCTGGGGCGACGACATCGAGGACATCCGCACGTTCGCCGTGGCGGACCAGCGGACCATCGAGGTGACCGAGCGGCTGTGGGCGCCGCCGTGCCGGGAGCTGCTGCTCACGCCGGAGGTACGGGAGCGGGCGGCGGAGCTGGCGCGGGAGCACCCGGCGCTGGCGGAGATGCTGGACAAGCTGGCCGGGGGCGTACCGGTGGAGGGCATGGAGTCGCTGGCACCGGCGCTGGTACCGGGTGACCTGGAGCTGCTGGTCGACGCGATGCCGGCCGGTACGGTCGTGCTGCTGTGCGACCCGGAGCGGATCCGTACCCGCGCACACGACCTGGTGCGTACCAGCGCGGAGTTCCTGGACGCGAGCTGGGCGGCTGCCGCGGTGGGTGGACGGGCGCCGATCGACCTGGGCGCCTCTGCCTTCCGTACCCTCGCCGAAGTCAGGGCGACCGCAGGCGGCCTGGGCATGCCCTGGTGGTCGGTGTCTCCCTTCGCCGCGGCGCCCACGAAGCCGGAGGCCCGGGTCTGGCTGGACGAGCTGCTGGAGCCGGAGATCGAGGTGGAGGTGCGGGCGGACCAGGGGCGGGCGCTGGCGCTGGCCGCGCAGCCGGTGCCGCTGTACCACGGCGACACGGGCCGGGTCATCGACGACCTGAAGCGCTGGGCCGGGGACGGCTGGCGGGTGGCGCTGGTGTTCCCGGGGCCGGGGCCGGCGCAGCGCTCGGTCGAGGTGCTGCGCGACGCGGGGCTCGGGGTGGCGCTGCTGGACCGGCTGGACGCGGCACCGGAGCCGGGCGCGCCGGTGGTGACCACCGGACCGCTGGAGTTCGGCTTCATCGACGAGGCGGGCCGGCTCGCGGTGGTGACCGGTACCGACATCTCCGGCGGGCGCGGCGCGTCGACCCGGGACATGCGCAAGATGCCCAGCCGGCGGCGCAACACGGTCGACCCGCTGGAGCTGAAGCCGGGCGACTTCGTGGTGCACGAGCAGCACGGCATCGGCCGGTACCTGGAGCTGGTGCAGCGGGTGGTGAACGGCGCGTCCCGGGAGTACCTGGTCCTCGAGTACGCGGCGAGCAAGCGCGGGCAGCCCGGGGACCGGCTGTACGTGCCGACCGACCAGCTCGACCAGCTGTCCCGGTACGTGGGCGGGGAGACGCCGACCGTGCACAAGCTGGGCGGGTCGGACTGGGCGAAGTCCAAGGCGCGGGCACGCAAGGCGGTCCGCGAGATCGCCGCGCAGCTGATCCAGCTGTACGCGGCGCGGCAGAACTCGAAGGGGCACGCGTTCGGCCCGGACACGCCGTGGCAGCGGGAGCTGGAGGACGCGTTCCCGTACACCGAGACGCCGGACCAGCTCTCCGCGATCGAGGAGGTCAAGGCGGACATGGAGCGGCCGGTACCGATGGACCGGCTGATCTGCGGTGACGTCGGGTACGGCAAGACGGAGATCGCGGTACGGGCGGCGTTCAAGGCGGTGCAGGACGGCCGGCAGGTGGCGGTGCTGGTACCCACGACGCTGCTGGCGCAGCAGCACTACAACACGTTCACCGAGCGGATGAGCCAGTTCCCGGTGGAGATCCGCCAGCTGTCCCGGTTCGCCACGCCGAAGGAGGCGGAGCAGACCCTGGTCATGGCCGGTGAGGGTACCGCGGACATCGTCATCGGTACCCACCGGCTGCTGCAGAACTCGACCCGGTTCAAGCAGCTGGGCATGGTCATCGTGGACGAGGAGCAGCGGTTCGGCGTCGAGCACAAGGAGTTCCTCAAGCAGCTGCGTACCGCGGTCGACGTGCTGACCATGTCGGCCACCCCGATCCCGCGCACGCTGGAGATGGCGATCACGGGTATCCGGGAGATGTCCACGATCGCGACGCCGCCGGAGGAGCGGCACCCGGTGCTCACGTTCGTCGGGGCGTACGACGAGAAGCAGGTCGCCGCCGCCATCCACCGCGAGCTGCTGCGCGACGGGCAGGTCTTCTACCTGCACAACCGGGTGGAGTCGATCGAGCGGGCGGCGCGCCGGCTGCGCGAGCTGGTACCCGACGCACGGATCGCGGTGGCGCACGGGCAGTTGGGCGAGGACGCGCTCGAAAAGATCATGGTCGCGTTCTGGGAGAAGGACTTCGACGTCCTGGTGTGTACGACGATCGTGGAGTCGGGTATCGACATCCCGAACGCGAACACGCTGATCGTGGAGCGGGCCGACCTGCTCGGCCTGGCCCAGCTGCACCAGATCCGGGGCCGGGTCGGCCGGGGCCGGGAGCGCGCGTACGCCTACTTCCTGTACCCGCCGGAGCGGCCGCTGACCGAGCACGCGCACGAGCGGCTGGCCACCATCGCGCAGCACACCGAACTGGGCGCGGGCATGTACGTGGCCATGAAGGACCTGGAGATCCGGGGCGCGGGCAACCTGCTCGGCGGCGAGCAGTCCGGTCACATCGAGGGCGTGGGCTTCGACCTCTACGTGCGCATGGTCGGCGAGGCGGTGTCCGCGTTCAAGGGGGAGAAGCCGGACGAGGACGAGGCGGACGTCAAGATCGACCTACCGGTGGACGCGCACATCCCGCACGAGTACATCGGGGTGGAGCGGCTGCGCCTGGAGATGTACCGGAAGCTGGCCGCCGCCCGGTCGGCGGAGAAGCTGGCCGAGGCGGTCGCGGAGATGCGTGACCGGTACGGCGAGCCGCCCGAGCCGGTGGCCAACCTGGCGGCGGTGGCCCGGTTCCGGCTGCTGGCCCGCACGTACGGGCTGGCCGACGTGTCGTTGCAGGGCCGGCACATCCGGTTCGGCCCGCTGGTGCTGCCCGACTCGAAGCAGATGCGGCTCAAGCGGCTGTACCCGGACGCGGTCTACAAGCAGGCCACGGAGCAGGTGTCGGTGCCGCGGCCGGTGGCCAGGCGGGAGCCGATGCGGGACACCGCCCTGCTGGACTGGTGCGCCGAGCTGTTGACCAGCCTGCTGGGCACCCCCGCGGCGGTCACCCCGGCCGGCGCGTGAGACAGTGGCGGCGTCACGACTTCCGGAGGTACGGATGGCGCGCAGCCGCCTGCTCATCGTCGTCGCCAGCGCGGGGCTGGCGCTGGTCACGCTCGCCGGCTGCCGGCTGGAGCCGGGTGCCGCCGCCTTCGTGGGCGACGACCGCATCACCGACGCGCAGGTGGACAAGGTCGTCAGCAGCGTGCAGGCGTACATCCCCGCCGGCCGTCTCGGTAACTTCCGGACGCAGGTACTCACCTGGCTGGTGGTGGTCAAGGCGGGGCAGCGGTACGCCGACGCGCACAGCATCACCGTGAAGCAGGAGACGCCGGCCGACTTCGTGCAGAACAGCAACGTGCCCGCCTCGATCGCCGCCGGGGTCGGCGCCAGCGACTACGCGAAGACCGGTGCGGAGTACGAGTCGATCCTCACCGCACTCCAGTCGGCGGCCAGGTCCACCCCGCCGACCGAGGCCGACAAGCGCGAGGCGTACAACTACGTGGCCACTCAGGCGCAGGGCCAGGTGCAGCCGTACAACCAGGTCCAGCAGCTGTTCTCGCAGGACACGATGGGTACGGCCGTGGGCCTGCGGGACCTCCTGCGGGACATGGTACGGGCCTCGCACGTGACGATCAGCCCCCGCTACGCCAGCCCGACCGTGCCGGTACCGTTCACGATCGGTACCGCCCAGACCGCCCTGATGGTGGGGCTGGACTCCGCGCCGGTACCGCCCCCGGTGGTCGACCTGGCCAGCTAGGGCCGCCCCGGTGGTCGCGCGGATCGTGCTGCTGGTGACCTCACCCCGGCTGCCGGCCGGGCTGCTGACGGCCGGCGCCTGGGACCTGGTGCGTACCCTCCCGGTGTTCGCCGGTGCGGACGGCGCGCAGGTCGAGGCGCTGCGCGTGGCGGGCGCACCGGTAACGGTGACCGACCGCCCGCTGGACGCGCTGCTCGGCGCGGCCGGCGAGGCCGGCGGCGCGGTCTGGCTGGCCGGGCCCGCAGGGGATCAGGCGATGGCGCGGGAGCTGGGGCTGCGGCTGGCCCGCGAGCCCGGTATCGCGGAGCTGGAGCTGATGTACGGCTCGTGGGACCCGCCCGGCGCCCGGCTGCTGGACGCGGTCGCGGTGATGGACCGGCTCGCCTCCCCCGGCGGCGACCCCTGGAAGCGCAATCAGACCCATGAGAGCCTGGCGCACTTCCTGCTGGAGGAGGCGTACGAGGCGTACGACGCGATCGGCTCGGGCGACCGGGGTGCGCTGCGTGAGGAGCTGGGCGACGTGCTCCTCCAGGTGGTGCTGCACGCCCGGCTGGCGGACGAGTGGACCATCGACGACGTCGCCGGCGACCTGGTGGACAAGCTGATCCGGCGCAACCCGCACGTGTTCGGCGGCGAGCCGCTGGCGGACCTCGACGAGATCACCGAGCAGTGGGAGCGGATCAAGAAGGCGGAGAAGGCGCGCGGCTCGGCGCTGGACGGGATAGCGCTGTCCCAGCCGGCGCTGGCACTGGCCGCGAAGATCCTTTCCCGGGCGGCCCGGGCGGGTATCCCGGTCGCCCTGCCCGGCGGCGACGACCTGGGCGCCCGGCTGCTCCGCCTGGTCGCGGACGCCGGACAGCGCGGCGAGAACCCCGAAGCCGCCCTCCGCCAGGCCGCCCTCACCCTGGCCACCCGCATCCGCACCACCGAACCTCCCGCCCCGTCCTGACGCAAGTCGCGGGGGCGCGTAGGGATCGGAGGCGGGCCGCGCAGGGTAGGTTCGGATCATGCCGCAGGAGTTTGTGCCGATCGCTGAGCGCGTGATCGACGCGCTGCTGGAGACCGACCCCGCGCTGGCCGCGTCCGCCGGCGACCACCGGTTCGACGACCGGCTGCCCGACCTGTCCGCGGACGGAGTCGCGCGCGAGGTGGCCATGCTGCGCGACGCGTCCGCCGCACTGTCCCAAGTGGACTACGAGGTGCTGGACGCGGCCGAGCGGGTGGACCACGCCGTGCTGCTCAGCCTGGTGGAGCGGCGCCTGTTCGAACGGACCGAGGTGCGCGAGTACGAGTGGAACCCGCTGGTATACAACCCGGGCGACCTGCTCGACGGGCTCATCTCGCGGCCGTTCGCCCCGGCGGAGCAGCGCCTGGCCAGCCTGGCCGG
>DATEJJ010000916.1:0-9225 GCA_035278125.1 Rugosimonospora sp. | reverse complement strand
GGTCCTGGCCAACGCCGGCGAGCGGCGGCCGGTGGTGATCGGCAACGGCGCCGAGGGCGAGCCCGCCAGCGCCAAGGACCGTACCCTGCTCACCCGCGCCCCGCACCTGGTCCTGGACGGCCTCCAGCTGGCCGCGGAGGCGGTCGGCGCCGGCAGCACCTACCTGTACGTTGCCGGCGACCTGGCCGACCAGCTGCGCGGCGTGCTCGCCACGCGGACCGCCACCGGCTGGGACCGGGTCAAGGTGGACGTGGTGGTCGCGCCGGAGACGTTCCTGGCCGGCGAGGAGTCCACCGCGGTGTCCTGGATCGAGGGCAAGCCGGCCCTGCCGCGGGACAAGGTGCGGCTGGTGGTGGAGTCCGGGGTGCGGCGCGCGCCGACCCTGGTGCAGAACGTGGAGACCCTGGCGCACCTGGCCCTGCTGGCCCGCTACGGCCCGGACTGGTTCCGCCAGGCGGGTACCGCCGCCGAGCCGGGCACCTTCCTGGCCACGCTGAGTGGTGCGGTATCCGTGCCCGGCGTGTACGAGGTGCCGTACGGCATCCCGCTGTCCAGCCTGCTGGCGCGCGCCGGCGGCCAGTCTGCCCCGCTGCGCGGGGTGCTGGTGGGCGGGTACCACGGCACCTGGCTGCCGCCGGCGGTTGACCCGGAGCTGTCCCGCGCGGGCCTGGCCCCCTACGGCGCCTCGCCGGGCGCGGGCGTGGTGGTGGCGCTGCCCTCATCCACCTGCGGCCTGGTGGAGAGCGCCCGGGTGGCGCGGTACCTGGCCGACCAGAGCGCCGGGCAGTGCGGGCCGTGCCTCAACGGGCTGCCCCGGCTGGCGGACACGCTGATCCGGCTGGCCCGCAGCGAGCGGGACCCGGGGGAGCACAGCCGGAGCCGGGCTTTGGCGGAGGCGGGCACCCCGCACGCCTCCTCGGGGCTGGCGGCCGAGGTGGAGCGGCTGTCCGGCCTGGTGACCGGGCGCGGGGCGTGCCACCACCCGGACGGTTCGGTCCGGTTCATCCGCAGCGCGCTGCGGGTCTTCGCCAACGACATCCCCGCACACCTGGCGGGGACCTGCGTGGTCCGGAGGGGACATGTCTGAGCTGCTGCACATCGACTGGACCGCGTGCGAGGGCCGTGGCCTGTGCACCGAACTGCTGCCGGAGCTGCTGGCGCAGGACGAGTGGGGGTACCCGCTGCCCCGGGACGGCTCCCGCGAGCCGGCGGTACCCGACGTGCTGCTGCCGCACGCCCGCCGGGCGGTGGACCAGTGCCCCCGGCTGGCCCTGCGCCTGAAGGCCGACCAGGCCGGCTCAGCCCAGGCCCGCTCAGCCCAGGCCCGCTCAGCCCAGGTCAGAACCGGGCAGGCCCGCTCAGCCCAGGTCAGAACCGGGCAGGTAGCGGTCAACCGGTAGCAGGTCGGCCTCCGTGGCCAGGTAGGTGTCGGAGTCCTCGATGCGCAGGCCGGCCGCGAGCAACCGGGGCAGCAGCGGGTTCGGCCCGAAGACCACCAGGCGCAGCGGCCGGCCGGCGTACCAGGCGGCGGTGGCGAGCACGGTCCGGGCACACCCCGCCGCGGTACCGCCGCCGGCCGGCCCGAGCACCACCCTCCCGTCCACCTCCCGGGCCAGCGCGTACCCGTCGGGACCGGCGTGTACCCGCACCCCCGGCAGGGCCGCGTACCAGCGCAGCACCTCCTCGCGCGAACCGCCGCAGGCCGAGGCGTCCGCCGCCAGTACCCGCGAAATGTCTACTGTGGACACAGCCGGCTCGCCCGCGGGCGCCGGGCCGGCGAGGTAGTACAGCGGGCAGCGGGGGAGCATCCCGTACCGGAGGTACAGCGGCACCGCCCGCGGATCGGCCGAGGCGAAGGTGGCCCGGGCGCCGGTACCGTCGAACAGCCGGTCCAGCAGCGCGCGGCCGACGCCGCCGGACTGGTGCCCGGGCGCCACGAAGAGATCCCCCAGATGGGTGACGGCGCCGCGGCCGAGTACCCCGCCGAAGCCGACCGCCGCCTCCGCCTCGCTGGCCAGCATCAGCCGGCCGTGCTCCCGCTCGCAGTCCAGGAAGTCCGGGCTGTCCGGCCAGTCGTGCAGCAGGTCGAACCCGTTCGCGACGCGGCGTACCGCGGTCATGTCCGCCGGGCCGGCGGGCCGTACCGATAAGGCCATGCCCAGATCTTCGCCGAACCGCCGGGAACAGCGGAACGCCGCGACCCCCAGAGATCGCGGCGTTCCGGATGAGTTGCGGTGCACCGGTTGCGCCCCGGTGCGCGATGGTCAGATAGGGCGGACGGACTCGGCTTGCGGTCCCTTGGCGCCCTGCGCGATTTCGAACTCCACGCGCTGGTTTTCTTCGAGGCTGCGGAAGCCGGTGGTTTGAATGGCGGAGAAGTGGACGAACACGTCGCTCCCACCACCGTCAACGGTGATGAAACCGAAACCCTTGTCCGCGTTGAACCACTTCACGGTTCCTTGCGCCATGTGACTCCTTTGGAAAAATTGCTCTAGTCGGCCCAAGCGTACACGATGGGCCCGTGGGGCGCGCCGGTACGGGGGCGCGGTGCGCCTTGTAGGGTACAGGCATGTCGACGCGGATCGAGCCCGATCCCAGCGCGGTTCCGGGCCGCCGGCGGCAACCCGTACCGCGCGGGGTGCTCATCGGGTACCGGGTCATGGCGTACGTGACGGGTGTTCTGCTGATTCCGCTCGTGTTCGTGGCCACGCCACTGGACCTGTGGGGTCACACTCCCGGCCCCGCCGCGATCCTGGGCTTCCTGCACGGGTGGCTGTACGTGGTCTATCTGGTGTTCGCCTTCCAGGTCACCATCCGGCTGAAGTACCCGTTCCACCGGATGCTGCTGGTGCTGCTCGCCGGTACCGTCCCGTTCTGCTCGTTCATCGCCGAACGCAAGGTCAGCCGCTCCGCCGCCACCTGACTAAGCCGAATCGCGCACCACGAGGGTCGTAGGCAGCAGGGTGGGTCCGGTCTCCGTCGGAGTACCGTCCAGGCAGTCCAGCAGGCGCTGCGCGGCGACCGCGCCGAACTGCTCGATGGGCTGGCGCACCGTGGTCAGCCGCGGCCGGGTGTGCGCGGCCAGGGCTAAGTCGTCGAAGCCGATCACGGCGACGTCGTCCGGAACCCGCCGGCCGGCCCGCTGCAACGCCCACAGCGCCCCGGTGGCCATGACGTCCGAGGCCACGAAGACCGCGTCCAGGCCCGGCCGCTGGTCGAGCAGGCGGGACATGGCGTGTACGCCGGACGCCTGGGTCCAGTCGCCGTACGCGACCGGCAGCTCACCCAGGGCGGCGGCGGCGAGCGCTTCCCGGTAGCCGGCCAGCCGGTCCGCGCCGGTCGCCCGGTTCGGTGGTCCCGCGATCGTGGCGATCGCGCGCCGACCCTGCCTGATCAGGTACTCCACCGCCGCACGCGCGCCGGCCCGGTTGTCCGCGTCCACATAGGGCGCGGGCGTGGCGTTGCTCGGGCGGCCCACCAGCGTCATCGGGATGCCCGACGCGGGCAGCGACTCGGACAGGGGGTGGTCACCGTGGTCGGCCAGCACCACGATGCCGTCGAAGTGGCCGCTGTGGATGTACTGCTCGACCATGGGCAGCCGGGCGTCGTTCACCGAGATCAGCATCATCGGTACGCCGTGCCGCGCGAACTCCTCGGTAGCGCCGCAGATCAGCCGCGCGAAGAACGGGTCGGCGAAGATCCGTTCGCAGTTCGCGTAGAGCACGGCCGCCACGGAACGCACCTTCTGCCGGGGGTGTTTCGGCGCGGCGCGGTGGCGGACGTAACCCAAGCGGCTGGCGGCGCTGCGGACAAGCTGGCGCGCGCCCACGCTGACCGGGGCAGAGTTGTTGAGCACGCGGGACGCGGTGGCGATGGAGACGCCGGCCATCTTGGCGACGTCGGCGAGCGTGGGTGCGTCGGCAGGCACGCTGCGGACCGGTCGTACTATCTCCTGGACGGTCATTCGTCTACTCTTCCGGACGGGGGGTAGGTGGGCCATGGGAGCGCTTCCATCGACCAGCGTATCGATAGTTTCAGCGCTGTCAACGGGCGATTGCGTCCCGGTGACCAAGGCCGCTCACCCGGGCAAATAACGCGTAGCGGGGTGAACGGACGGTCGAGGTGCTCCGCTGGCACCTTGCGGATACCGTCGAGCCTGTGCAACCGCCCGCCCAACCGGAACCGGACAGCCTCCAGACCGTGCGTGACCGCGCGGTCTCGCTCGTGGAGTACCTGCTCGCGGTACGCGGGCTGATCGACAAGCCGTCCCGGACCGTACCGACGACCGACGCCTGGTGGGAGGCGGACCTGCCGGAGCACGCCGAGTGCGTACCCGGTCCGGACGCACCCGCCGGACCGTGGCTGCGGGTGGGGCGGCCCGGCCCGCCGCCGGACCCGCGCATCCCGCCGGATCTGGTACCACACCTGGTCTGGGATCTGTCCAGTGTGGACGAACCGCGGCTGCTGCCGGACGCGCTGCCCGGCGCGGGCGAGGCGCTGCGCGCCGAACTGGACCGGTGGCTCGCGCAGACCTGGCGGCCCTGGGCCCGCGAGGTGGCCGCCGCGGCCGCCACGCGCAAGCTGCACGACCGCCTGTACGACCTGCGCTACCGGCTGGACATCGACGCCGCGCGGCTGGAACTGGTGTGGGGCCACGCGATCCTGGACGCGCGGGTGGGCGGCGACGGCGTCCGGTACCCGCTGCTGGCCACCCCGGTCGCCATCGAGTACGACCCGGACACCACCACGGTCACCGTGACGCCGCAGGCGCTGCCCCGGCTGCAGCCCGACGCGCTGGCCGACCTGGACGACCGCCGCGTGGCCGACCTGCTCGACCTGGGCGGCGCCGGCGGCACCGTGGACGTCGACCCGTGGGACCCGCAGGAGCGGCGCGCGTTCGCCGAACGGGCCATGCGCCGCCTGGGCTTCGACCCCGTCGTCACGTCCGGGTACGCCAAGGGCCCGCACGTGAAGGACACCGGCGTGCTGTTCGTCCGGCCGCGCCAGCGGATGGTGCGCCGGTTCCTGGAGGAGATGGGTGCCGCGCTGGCCGCGCCGGGCGCCTCCGTGGGCGCGCTGTCCAGCATCCTGGCGCACGAGCCGAGCCGGCTGGTGCTGCCCGACGACGCCCCCACCGAGTGGGCGGCGACCGGCGAGCGCCTGCTCATGCCGATGCCCACCAACGAGGCGCAGGAGTCCATCGCGCGCCGCCTCGCCGAGCACCGCAACGTGGCCGTACAGGGTCCACCCGGCACCGGCAAGACACACACCATCCGCAACCTGATCTGCCACCTGGTCGCGCACGGCCGGCGGGTACTCGTGCTGGCGCAGAAGGAGGACCCGCTGCGGGTGCTGCGGGACGGCCTGCCCGAGGAGATCCAGCCGCTGTGCCTGGCCATCCTGGGCCGCTCCGCGGACCAACTGGTACAGCTCCAGATCGCCGCGCGCGAGCTGTCCGACCGCGCGGCGATCCTGGACCAGGACGCCGAGGCGGCCGTCGTGGCCCGCCTGCTGGCCGACGCCGCACGGGCCGAGACCGACCTGGCCGAGGCCCAGCAGGAGCTGCTCAACGCCGCCGCGCGCGAGGCAACGACCTACACCCTCGATGGGGGTACGCACACCGCCAGCGAGGTGGGTGACTGGCTGCGGCGCACCGCGCCCGAGCTGGATCTGGTACCCGACCCGGTCGCGCCGGACACGCCCCCGCCACTGACCACCGCCGAGTTCGGCATGCTGTTCGACCTGGCCCGGCGCATCCCGGCGGCGGACCGGGCCGGTGCGCTGGGTGGGCTGCCGGTGGACGGGCAGCTACCCACCGGCGAGCAGCTGCTGGCCCGGCGCGACCAGCTCCGCGACGCGCGCAAGGTGGCCGAGGCCCTGTACGACCGGGGCATCAACGCGGCGGGCGTACGCAGCCTGGGCGAGCCCGGCCTGACCGAGCTGGCGCGCGGGCTGCGTGGCGCGGCCGACACGCTCAGCCGGCGCGAGGGGAGCTGGACCGACCGGCTCGGGCACCTGCTGGGCGACCCGAGCTGGCGCACCGTCTGGGACGCGCACGTCGCCTCCTGCCAGCAGCTGCTCACCGAGCTGGGCCGGCGTACCAGCCTGCTGGCGGGGCGGCGGGTCGAGCTGCCGGCCGACCGCACCGGGCAGCCCCGGCAACTGCTCGCCTCGCTCGGCCAGATCCGGCAGCGGCTGGCCGACGGCCGCAAGTTGAGCCGGTTCACCCAGGGCGACCTGCGCCGGCTGCTGGCCGCGAGCCAGCTCGACGGCGAGCCGCTGCGCAGCGTGGCGGACGTGGAGCTGGCGATCGCCTTCGTGGAGCGCGGCCAGCTGCGCCGCGAGCTGGCCAACCGGTGGGCGGAGTGGCAGACGCGGCTGGACGCCCCGGTCCCGTCCGGGGGAGCGCAGGCGCAGCCGGGTTCTGGCGGAGCCGAGCACCCCCGTATTGCGGACGGAGGGCCGGAGCCGGAGATCTGGGCGGGGCGGCTGCTCGCCGAGGCGCTGGACGCACTGGACTGGGAGCGGCGCGCCTGGCCCGACCTGTACCAGGCGCTGGCGCAGGTCTACCCGGGCTGCCCCCGCGCGGTCGACGCGCGGGTGCTGGGCGAGCTGGCCGGTGCCGTGGAGGCGTGCGGGAACGTGCTGCTGGCCGACCAGATCGAGGCCCAGCACGCGGCCCTGGACGGCTGGGTCCGGCAGGTCGCGGCGCAGGGTACCGGCAGCCCGGCGCTGCAGCCGCTGTACGCCGCCTGGCGCGAGGCCGACATGGCCGACTGGGACGCCGCCCTGGCCGAGATTCGTCGACTGTGGACGGTACGCCCCGAGGCGCAGCGCTTCGGTGAACTCTCCGGCCGGCTGCTCCCCGTCGCTCCACAGTGGACGTCACGGATCGCGGTGGCCGAGGCGCTGCCACCGGACGGCGAGGGCGCGCTGCGGGTGTGGCGCTGGCGGCAGGCGCAGACCTGGTTCGACGAGATGGTCGGCGGCGTGGACACCGCGGCCGTGGGTCGCCGGGTCGAGCACTGCCGGGAGCAGATCCAGCAGCTGACCCGGGACATCGTGGTCGCCTCGGCCTGGCTGTCGGTCGCGCGCTCCCTGGACGACCGGAAGCGGGCCGCGCTGGCCGACTGGACCGCGGCGCTGCGCAAGATAGGCAAGGGTACCGGCAAGAGCGCCGCCCACTGGCAGAGCGTCGCCCAGCGCGCCATGGCCGAGGCGGTCACCGCCGTCCCTGTCTGGATCATGTCGATCGACCGCGCGCTGGAGCAGTTCCGTGGTGGCGAGCGAGTCTTCGACGTGGTCGTGGTGGACGAGGCGTCCCAGGCGGACATTTTCGCGCTGCCCGTACTCAGCCTGGCCCGGCGGGCCGTGGTGGTCGGCGACGACCAGCAGATCGGGCCGCAGCTGGTGGGCGTACCGACGGACCGGGTACACGCGCTGATCGGTACCCACCTGGAGCGGGTACCGTCCGGCGAGCACTTCGACACCGAGAGCAGCCTGTACGACCACGCGGTACGCCGCTCCCCGGAGCGCATCCTGCTCACCGAGCACTTCCGCTGCGTACCCACCATCATCTCGTTCTCCAGCGAGCACTACTACGACGGGAAGATCCAGCCGCTGCGCGCCGACCAGCCGGCCGGCATCGGCCCGGCGGTCTCCGCGGTGTACGTGCCCGGCGGGATGCGCGAGGAGCTGGCCGAGTTCGGCGAGGTCAACGTGCCCGAGGCGGAGGCGCTGGTGACCCGGCTGGCGGGTATCGTCGAGGACCCGGCGTACGCGGGCAGGACCATCGGCGTGGTGAGCCTGCTGTCCAGCAGCGGGCAGGCGGCGTACCTGCAGCACCGGATCCGCGAACAGATCGGCGCCGAGGAGATGGAGCGGCGCGAGCTGCGGGTTGGCGACCCGTACACGTTCCAGGGCGACGAGCGCGACGTGGTACTCATCTCGATGGTGGTGGCCCCGGTCTCGAACAGTCGAGCGTCACTGGGGGCCGGCTCCGCAGGCGCCACCGGCCGCGGCGAGATCGGCGCGTTCACCAAGCGTGACTTCCACCGCCGCATCAACGTGGCCGCCTCCCGGGGGCGGGACCAGATGTGGCTGTTCCACTCGGTACGCCCCGGCGAGCTGGTCGCCGACGACGCCCGGGCGCTGCTGCTCGCGCACTGCCAGTCCGCCGGGCAGCCGGCCGCGGCGCCACCGGCCGACCCGCAGGCGTTGTGCGAGAACGACTTCCAGCGCGCGGTCCTGCGGCAGCTGCGGGAGCGCGGGCTGCACCCGGTGCCGCAGTACCGGATCGGCCGGTTCCGCATCGACTTCGTACTGTCCACACCGGACGGTCGGCGGCTCGCGGTGGAGTGCGACGGCGACCGGTACGGCGGCCCCGAGTCGTTCGCGCAGGACCTGCGCCGCCAGGCGATCCTGGAGCGGGTGGGCAACTGCACGTTCGTCCGGGTACGGTCCAGCGTCTTCCACCGGGAGCCGGCGGTGGCGCTGGAGCCGGTGTGGCAGCGCGCCAGCGAGCTGGGCCTACTGCCCGCCCGGTGACGTCCCGCAAGTGGCACGCCAGTCGGTGACCAGCACGCAGCTCGGACCGGCCACCTCGACGGCCTCGCCGGTGGGCACGGGCAGCCCGGTCTCCCGGTCCAGCCGCAGCGACACCACGCTGCCCGAGTACTGGTTGGCCACGAACATCGTGTCCCCGTCGACGGTGAACTGGCGCGGCCAGGCACCGCCGGAGCTGACCTCGCCGACCGGCGCCAGGCGACCGTCCGCGCCGACCGCGAAGGTCGCGATCGTGTCGGCGCCCCGGTTCGCGAGGTACAGGAGCCTCCCGTCCGCGGACAGCGCGATACCGGACGGGTAGTTGCGACCGTCCACCATGGACGATGTGGCCGGCGTGCGCGCGGCCAACCGGAGCGCGCCGTCCCCGCCGGGTACGAACGTGGCCACTGTGGAGTCCAGCTCGCAGGAGACGTACCACCGGCCGGAGGGGTGCGCCACCGCGTGCCGGGGACCGGAACCGGGCGCGGCCACCGACTCGCCGGCCGGCACCAGCCGTCCGGTGCCGGCGTCCAACCGGTAGTGCACCAACCGGTCCAGCCCCAGGTCCACAATGGTCACCAGGTCGCCGGTGAGGTGCACCTGGTGCGCGTGCGGGCCGGCCTGCCGGTCGGGGTCCGGGCCGCGGCCCTGGTGCCGCACCAGATCCGCCGCCGGCGCGAG
>DATEJJ010000915.1:0-3421 GCA_035278125.1 Rugosimonospora sp. | reverse complement strand
GCGCCGCTGCTGGCCGACCTGGTCGCCGGCCGTACCCGGGGACCGCTGTTCCTCGCCGACCGCAGGCCCGGGCCGGCGCGTACCCCGGCACCGGCCGACCTGTGCCCCGAGACCGGGCGCCGCCGGCTGTCCTACGAGCGGGCCGAGTACCTGTTCAAGCAGGCAACCAGGGCGCTGGACCCGGCCGGCAACGGGTACACGCTGCGCCAGCTGCGGCCGCGGAGCTGAGGATTCACGCCGCGGTGAGCCAGCGTTCGTCGCGGCGGTGACCGCCGTCCGCGCCGCCCGCCTAGCGTCTCGACCCGTGAACGTCGCCGTCAACGACCCGCCCCGGCCCGAGCGCGGTAGCAAGGACCCGCTCGCCGGCCGCCGGCCGCTGCCCGCGCACCTGGCGGTCTACCTGTTCGTCACCGTGCCGTTCCTGGCCCTGCTGGCGGCGGTACCGGTCGTGTGGGGCTGGGGCCTCACCTGGACCGACCTCGCCCTGCTGGCGTTCTGGTACACGGTGACCTGCCTCGGCGTGACGGTCGGGTTCCACCGGTACTTCACACACGGCGCGTTCAAGGCCCGCCGGCCGCTGCGCGTCGCGCTCGCGCTGGCCGGCAGCATGGCGGTGCAGGGACCGA
Source organism: Rugosimonospora sp. (assembly GCA_035278125.1). Classification (GTDB taxonomy): domain Bacteria; phylum Actinomycetota; class Actinomycetes; order Mycobacteriales; family Micromonosporaceae; genus DATEJJ01. The sequence continues at coordinate 2,795 of DATEJJ010000915.1, read as the reverse complement.
TCCTGCACTGGGTCGCCGACCACCGCCGGCACCACGCGTACTCCGACCGGCCCGGCGACCCGCACTCGCCGTGGCTGTTCGGTACCTCGCCGCTGGCCCTCGCCCGCGGGTTCTGGCACGCGCACATCGGCTGGATCCTGGAGCGGGACCTGACCAACCAGCAGCGGTTCGCCCCCGACCTGCTGGCGGACCGGCACATCCGCCTGGTACACCGGCTGTTCGGCCCGTGTACCGCCGCCACGCTGCTCGCGCCCGCGCTGATGGGCGGGCTGCTGACCTGGTCCTGGTGGGGCGCGGTGACCGCGTTCTTCTGGGCCGGCCTGGTCCGGATCACACTGCTGCACCACGTCACCTGGTCGGTGAACTCGCTGTGCCACATGTTCGGCGAGCGTCCGTTCAGCTCCCGGGACCGGTCGGCGAACCTGTGGCCGCTGGCGCTGCTGAGCATGGGTGAGTCCTGGCACAACCTGCACCACGCCGACCCGACCAGCGCCCGGCACGGCGTCCGGCCCGGCCAGATCGACGTGTCCGCGCGGCTCATCTGGCTGTTCGAGAAGGCGGGACTGGTCTACGACGTACGCTGGCCCGACGCCCGCCGGCTGGAGCGCATCGCCGCCGGGCGGATGCGGTAGCGTCGTATCCGCCTAGTTTTCGATCCGGTCGAACCGTCCGTACCACGGGAGAGCGATGATTACCGGTGCCCATGCGATCATCTACAGCGAGGCCGCCGACGAGGTGCGTGCCTTTCTCCGCGACGTACTCGGGTTCGGCTCCGTCGACGCGGGCGGTGGCTGGCTGGTGTTCGCGCTGCCGCCGGCGGAGGTCGCGGTACACCCCACCGAGGGCGAGAGCCGGCACGAGCTGTACCTGATGTGCGATGACATCGACGCCACGATCGCGGAGCTGGCCGCCAAGGGTGTCGAGACCCAGCCCGTCACCGTCCAGCGGTGGGGCAGGCTCACCTCGCTGGTGCTGCCGGGAGGCGCGCAGCTGGGCCTGTACCAGCCGACGCACGCTACCGCGATCTAGCGCCGTCGGTCGGTAGGTGCTCGGCCGCCCAGCAGCGGATCTGCTCCAGCGCGGGCATGAGGGCGGCGCCGCTCGGGGTCAGCGCATAGGAGACCGCCACCGGCGGGCCCTCGACCACCGTGCGGGTGACCAGTCCCAGCTCGGCCAGTTCGGACAGCCGGTCGGAGAGGACCGAGTCGCTGACCCCGCAGACCGCCCGGGACAGCTCCCGGAAGCCGGCCGGGCCCGCGCGCAGGCTGGCCAGTACCACCCCGGTCCAGCGCTTGCCGAGTACGCCGAACGCGCGTACCAGTGCGGCGTCGACGCGCTCGCACTGCGCCTGGCCGGCGTGCCGGACGGGATCTGGGGACACGCTCCATCCTAGCCACCCGCCGCTAGCCTTTTCGAAGTCTCTTTCCTGAGGCCACCGTGTCCACAGTGGACCGCTGGGCGCTTCTTGACGCTCCTGAGAGCGTACCGGTAACCTGCCTGAAAAGTATCTGACAGCCGGCCGAAAGTTTCGGGCGGCCCACGTGCGTGCCTGCCGTTCGTCGATGTCTTCGCTCCCTTCCGTCCGAGGAGGTCCAGGGTGAAAGCCCGTCGTCTGTCCACAGTGGTCGCCGCGCTCGCGGCGACCGTGCTGGTCGGTGGCACCGCCGCCAGCGCGGTAAGCACCGGCGGCTTCCGGCCGCCGGCCGATTCGCTGCGCGCCTTAGCCGCGCCGACCGGCCTGCGCCTCGGTACCGCGATCACGCCATTCGAGCTCGACAATGCGCCGTACACCCAGGTCACCGCCGACCAGTTCTCCGTGCTGACCCCGGGGAACGAGATGAAGTGGCAGGTCGTGGAGCCGACCCAGGGCACCTACGACTGGTCCGCCGCCGACCGCCTGGTCACCTTCGCGCAGGCGCACGGCCAGCTGGTCCGCGGGCACACGCTCGTGTGGCACAACCAGCTGCCCACCTGGCTCACCACCGGGGTCGCCAACGGCACGATCAGCAACGACCAGCTGCGGGCCCTGCTGCACAAGCACATCACCGACGAGGTGACCCACTTCAAGGGCAAGATCTGGCAGTGGGACGTGGCCAACGAGTTCTTCACCGACAGCAACCCGTCCCAGATCAACCCCAACGACTTCTGGGTGTCCCACCTGGGCGCCGGCATCCTGGTGGACGCGTTCACCTGGGCGCACGCGGCCGACCCGCACGCGCTGCTGTTCTACAACGACTACAACATCGCCGGCGAGGACGGCTCCAACGCCAAGAGCGACGCGGCGTACGCGTGGGTGCGGCAGATGCTCGCGCAGGGGGTACCGGTGCAGGGCATCGGCGACCAGGGTCACCTGGACACGCAGTACGGCTTCCCGTACCAGATGCGGGCCGACCTCCAGCGCTTCGCGGACCTGCACCTCAAGGTGGCGATCACCGAGGCCGACGTGCGCACGTTCGTCAACAACGCCACCGACCAGGTACCGACCGACCACCTGGCGACCTTCGCGCAGCCGTACGAGTACGACCAGATGCTGAAGGCGTGCCTGGCGGTCCGGCAGTGCATCTCGTTCACGATCTGGGGCGTCGGCGACGCCAACTCGTGGATCCCCGCGTTCTTCAAGGGCGAGGGCTACGCGCTCATCTACGACGTGAACCTGAACCCGAAGCCGGCGTACACCGCCCTGCAACAGGATCTGAGCCTGGCCTCGCGCGGCGCGCCGCACCGGCCGGGAGGCGAGCGCTAGATGACCCGACTCCGTGCCGGGCTGGCGCTGCTCGCCGCGGTCGCCCTGGGCG
>DATEJJ010000914.1:0-3755 GCA_035278125.1 Rugosimonospora sp. | reverse complement strand
GGCCACCCGCCGGGCGGGCAGCGCGGTCAGCGCTCCGGCACCCCCGCCCAGCAGCCGCCGCCCCAGGTCCGGCGGTACCAGGTCGGCGCCGCGTGGCAGCCGTACCGGCGCGGTACCGTTCACCGCGGTCAGCTGGTCCGCGCCGTAGTCCCAGATGGCCTGCGCACCCGGCACCTGGTACAGGTCCCGCTCGGTACCGGTGTCGATGGTGTCCACCCGCCACCGGTCCGGCGCCGCGTACCAGGCGCGCAGCTGGGTCTCGCCGTTCAGCAGGCGGCTCACCTCGGCCAGCTGGGGCAGGGTGGGCAGCCCGGCGGTGCCCCGGCTGACCGCGAACCCCTGGTACGGGTGGCCGGCCGAGGCGCGGATGCGCGCGACGAGCTGCGCGGGCGGGACCCGCGGCGCGGACACGGGCAGGCCGCTGATCACGGCGGGTGCGCAGGCCAGGGCCAGGGTGACCGCGCCGACCAGCGCCCAGCGGCGCAGCGCCGCGCGGCGTACCACCGTGCCGGTCACCAACCAACCATGCCACGGCCGCCGGGTCACCGGCCCTTACGGACGCAGACCCGGTGGTACCGGCCGTGCGCCACCCGTGCCGCGGGTACCGGGTGGTACCGCCGGGCGGAGGATCAACGCACGCTGAGAGTAGCGCCCGCCGACTCCCGCCGGATGACGGCGTCCATTAGGCTTCGTGCTGCGAGTGCGCCACCGTGACGGACATGTCCACAGGGGAGGGACACGGAGTGGTGAACGATGAGGTGGCACCCCCGGGTGTCGACATCACCAGGCCCAGCGTCGCCCGTGTCTACGACTTCATGATCGGGGGTAAGGACCACTTCGCCATCGACCGGATGGTGGCCGAGCGGGCGCTGCAGATCAACCCGGACGCCCCGGCCGTCGGCTTCGCCTGCCGCGCGTTCCTGCGCCGGGTGGTCCGGTTCATGGCCGGCGAGGCGGGCATCCGCCAGTTCCTGGACCTCGGCTCGGGCCTGCCCAGCAACGGCAACGTGCACGACATCGCGCAGGCCGTCGACCCCGGCATCCACGTGGTGTACGTGGACAACGACCCGATGGTGCTCGCGCACGGCCGGGCGCTGCTCGCCGACGAGGTCACCACCACCGTGATCCAGGCCGACGTGCGCTCGCCGGAGGACATCCTCAACGCCCCGGAGACCCGCCAGTACCTCGACTTCGACCGGCCGGTCGGCCTGCTGATGCTGTCGATCCTGCACCACATCCGGGACGACGAGGACCCGCTCGGCATCGCCAAGACGCTGCGTGACGCGCTGCCGGCCGGGAGCCACGTCGCCATCGCGCACTTCTGCGACCCGGGCGACGCGTACCCGGTGGAGTCGGCGAAGGCCAAGGAGGTCGAGCGGATCTTCACCGAGTCGCTGGGCACCGGCCGGTTCCGTGCCGAGGAGGAGATCCGGGCGTACTTCGGCGACTTCGAGCTGCTGGAGCCCGGCCTGGTACCGCTGCGCGAGTGGCGTACCGACCCGGTCGAGGTCTGGCCGGAGCAGGTCGACACGTACCACACCCTGCTCGGCGGGGTGGCCCGCAAGCCCTGACCGGATCAGCCCTCGTAGGACTGCAGCAGGTCGCGCAGGAACGACACCGAGCGCACCGGCGTCAGCGCGGTGATCGACAGCGACTCCATCGCCGCCGCGTACTGCTCCACGTCGTCCCGCTTGTCCAGGTACAGCGCGCTGTTGAGCTGCTCGACGTAGACCACGTCGGGCAGGTCGCGGTCGGGGAAGCGCAGGATGCTGAACGCGCCGCCGGCCGCCGCGTGCCCGCCCACCGAGAACGGCACCACCTGCAGCCGCACGTTGGACAGCTTGGTCGCGTCGATGAGCGCCTCCAGCTGGCCGCGCATGACCGCGCGGCCACCCATCGGCCGGCGCAGCGCCGCCTCGTCCACGATCGCCCACAGCTGCGGCGGGTTGGCCCGGGTGAGCAGCTGCTGGCGGCGTACCCGCACGTTGATCCGGCGCTCGATCTCGTCCTCGCTGGCCTGTTCGTGGCCGAGCAGCACCACCGCCCGCGCGTACCCCGGGGTCTGCAGCAGCCCCGGGATGAACTGCACCTCGTAGTTGCGGATCAGCGCGGCGGCGGCCTCCATGCCGAGGTAGGACTGGAACCAGTTGGGCAGCACGTCCCCGTACCGGTGCCACCAGCCGGGGTTGTTCGCCTCCCGGGCGAGCGCCAGCAGCCGGGCCCGCTCCTGCTCGTCGTCCAGGCCGTACAGGGTGAGCAGGTCCTCGACGTCACGCTCCTTGAAGCCGACCCGGCCCAGCTCCATCCGGCTGATCTTCGACTCCGACGACCGGATCTCCCAGCCGGCGTCCTCCCGGCTGACGCCCTGGGCCTCCCGCAACCGGCGCAGGTGTGCGCCGAGCAGCATGCGCAGCGCGGTGGGGCCGCCGGCAGCGCCATCTTGCTGTTGAACCCTCGCCACCCTACCGACCTCCGCTGGTCCGCACCGCGCCTGTGTTGGGGGTGCCGGTGCGCGCTATCGCGTAAGCATGCCATGACCGCTGGGTGAGGGGGACAACCGGAACGGCAGTCAATGGATTTGTGGCCGGGGGGTCGATGTTGACTCACCGGTCAGTCTCGCGCGCGGTATCTGAGTGGCGGCCGTCACACCGTGGAACAAGGTCGGCCCGGGATGACTTGAGCGGATCAGACTCATGATTACGTCATTACGGTGGTGAGTGTCTGATGGCTACTCTTCCGGTCCTTCCACTGACCGACCAGGTGCTGCTGCCCGGCATGGTGATCCCGGTACCGCTGGAGCCGGAGACCCAGGCCGCGGTGGACGTGGCCGGTACCGCGGAGGACAAGACCCTGCTGGCCGTGCCGCGGCTGGACGGCGCGTACGGTCCGGTCGGCACGATCGCGGTCATCGAGAAGGTGGGCCGCCTGCCCTCCGGCGAGCCGGCCGCGGTGCTGCGTGGGCTGTCCCGCGCGCGGATCGGCTCCGGGGTGGCCGGGCCGGGTGCGGCGCTCTGGGTGGAGGCGACCCCGCTGCCCGAGGTACCCGCCGCGGGCCGCGCCCGCGAGCTGGCCCGGGAGTACAAGACGCTGGTGACCTCGGTGCTGCAGCGGCGCGGCGCGTGGCAGGTCATCGACGCGGTGGAGCGGATGACCGACCTGGACGAGCTGGCCGACTCCGCCGGGTACGCGCCCTGGCTGTCGCTGGCGCAGAAGGCGGAGCTGCTCGCCGCGCCGGACGTGACCGAGCGGCTGGAGAAGCTGGTCGGCTGGGTGCGTGAGCACATCGCCGAGCAGGAGATCGCCGAGCGCATCAGTGGCGAGGTGCGCGAGGGCATGGAGAAGTCCCAGCGGGAGTTCCTGCTGCGCCAGCAGCTCGCCGCGATCCGCAAGGAGCTGGGCGAGGGCGAGCCGGAGGGCGCCGACGACTACCGGTCCCGGGTCGAGGCGGCCGACCTGCCCGACAAGGTACGCGAGGCGGCCGTGCGCGAGGTGGGCCGGCTGGAGCGGGCCAGCGACGCCTCGCCCGAGGCCGGCTGGATCCGCACCTGGCTGGACACGGTGCTGGAGATGCCCTGGTCGACGCGTACCGAGGACAACACCGACCTGGCCGCGGCGCGGGCCGTGCTGGACGCCGACCACGCCGGCCTGGCCGACGTGAAGGACCGCATCCTGGAGTACCTCGCGGTGCGCCAGCGGCGGGCCGGGCGCGGCCTGCACGTGGTCGGCGGCCGCGGCTCGGGCGCGGTGCTGGCCCT
>DATEJJ010000913.1:0-11147 GCA_035278125.1 Rugosimonospora sp. | reverse complement strand
GGCGCGCGGCCGGCGGGGTGCGCGGATACGGCGCGGGCGGACGCCGGTGCTACGAGTGCTGTGCGGGCTCGCCTCGGCCGCGATGCTGGTACTCGGCGGCGTGCTCGTGGTCGACGGCCTGCGACCGCACGACCCGCCCCGCCCTCCGGCTGCCGCGGCCGTCAGCCTGCCCGACCCGACCGCCGACTCCGCGCACCCGGCATACCCCGCCGCGGTACTCGGCCGGTCGGTGCCGGTACACCTGGACATCCCGAGCATCGGCGTACACACCGACGTGACCCAGGTCGGCCTCAACCCCGACGGCACCATGGCCGTACCCCCACTGCGCCGCACCGCCCCCGCCGGCTGGTACCGATACCTGGCCACGCCCGGCGAGGTAGGGCCGGCGGTGATCGTCGGGCACGTCGACTCGGCGCGCGACGGACCCGCGGTCTTCTACCGGCTCGGCGACCTACGCCCCGGCGCCCGGATCACGGTGCGCCGGGCGGACGGCAGTACGGCGGTCTTCCAGGTGGTGGCCATCGCCGAGTACCCCAAGGACCGGTTCCCAGCCACCCTGGTCTACGGCACCACGAATTACCCGCGACTGACCCTGGTCACCTGCGGCGGCAGCTTCGACCAGGCCCACGGCCGGTACCGCGACAGCATCGTGGTCAGCGCCGTACTCGCCGGATCCGCACAGCGATGAGGCCGTACCGCCCGTCTCGAACGCGCTGACCCGCTGATGATGTGAGGACGTCTGGACTTCAGAGCCGGTGGTGCATCCAGACGTTGGGTTCGAAGTATCGTCCCCGGTCGTGCGAGCGGTCGATCGATACCGTTGCGAGCCCACGCGGGAACCAGTGGTCGCCGCTTTCGGGAAACGCGATACCGGTCCAATCTTCCCAGTCGGTCACCGTCGACGTGATCCGGAGCGACCGCTGTTCCGGCTTGAGAACAATTGCGCCGAGTCGCTCGTGGACGCGCATCCACGGATCAAACAGCATGCCGTCCGGTCGTCTCCACGTCGCATAGCGTTCGACCGGTACCAGCGGGTACCGCTCCTTGGCGCTCGGTCGCACCGGCGCGATGAGGGATCCGAAGCCGTGGCGCCGCGCGATGTCAGACATCGCCACCAGCGCACTCGCGCTCACGCCTTGTCGCTGCACCACACGCGGGACAGCGACCAGGAGGGCGCAGAGCACGTTGGGCTGCCGTTCAGCGAAGCCACGGGTGAGCGCCCCATCGATACCCTGAGGAAGACCCGCTGTCGTCCCGTCCCAGCGAACCGGGATCGAGCGCGCGCGGGCGAGTATCTGCTCATCGTCACCAAGCAAGTGGAACTGGTATTCCGGCAACTCTTCGGTCAGCCGGGGCCAGTACTCGTTCAGGATGTCGCCGTGGTTGTTGTACTCCGGCATCAGATCGCGCGTGCACTGCCAAGCCGGCTCGACCAGATCGGGACGGTCAGCAACAGTCGCCACCGCAGGCACCGCGCCTTCTCGGTCCACGCCACTCGTGGCAGCCATGAGCCCATTATGACCGGCCGGCCGGCGGCCTGTACGGAACATACTCTCGTCGGCCGATCAGCCACTAACCCTGATCGGCAGTGTCTCGTTAGCCGGAATTTCGTTCCCCCACGGATCGTCGGTTCCTCCAGCGGGATGAGGTCGCCCCGGGTCGACGCCGCAGCACCTGGGACGGGAGGCGGCCCGCACTCGTGCCCCCCACGGTGCGGGCCGCTTCCGTTCCGGCTGTCGGCTACCGGCGTTGACGCGATCAACGTACCCAGCACACGTGCGCCCGGCCGGAGCGGTTCAACGGTGGGCTGACCAATATCCCGGACCTGCCGTGGAGGGGCAGGCTGATCCAGAACGGGCCGAGCCTCACCGCTGCCGCCCGATTGGCCCTCAGCACCGGCCGGCTCCTGGAGCCGGGGAGGATGGGGCCGCCGCGCACGCGGCCGGGAGACTCAGCAGACCCAAGACACCGGACAGGCCGCGCCGCCGCTGTGATGTCTTGGCCGGAAGTCCGTTGACGGCCGGGAAGACTCACCCGTACCGTGTTGTTGCACCGCACGAGGATCAACCGAGGAGAGCACCGTGACCCGCTGGCAAGCCTGTCCGACGACCGCGAAATCGCGGCCGTTGTTCGGCATGCCCAGCGAGTCCATCCACGTGCTGAGTGGCGGGACGGGCGAAGCGGGGCAGTACCGCAACTCGGGCAGGTGGCGCAGGTAACAGCCGACCAGGCTTCGACCGCCCGCCCGCACCAGGGTCCGGGCGGTTTTTCGTTGTACCGCAAGGATTATAGGGGTGTAGTTCAACTGGTAGAGCAGCGGTCTCCAAAGCCGCGTGTTGCAGGTTCGAGTCCTGTCACCCCTGCTCACTCCAGCCAGCGAGCTGGTGGTGTTGTGCTTTGACAAGTCCACAGTGGATGGCATGAGAGTCCCCGGCCGGTGGGCGGCTGGCCCGCTGGCCGGGGGAGATTCGGGAACGACCGGCGGTGACCGGGCCTCGTTTGGGGCGAGGACGTGTGGGGTTCGACACCCCTGCGGGGAGGGCACCTGGGCGAGTTCGGCCAGCGGTCAGGCCACCAGGCCCTCAACCTGGAGACACGGGTTCGACTCCCGTACTCGCTGCGCTCATGCGGTTGTAGCTCAGCAGGCAGAGCACGACGTTGCCAACGTCGAGGTCACCGGTTCGAAGCCGGTCAACCGCTCCAACTCCACCACGAACGAGGAGGTGATCCCGGTGGACGCGGTACTCGTACCCACCGCTGCGCCACGCGATCCGGATGCTGTGCCGGCAGGTCGTCGTGGTCCACGAAGCCGAGGATGCCGCTGCGGTCCACCCCGCACGCTCCGGCCTGGGCCGCCCTCGCCACGCGCTGACACGGGACCGGCGGGAACCCTCTCGCCCGCCGGTCCCGCATTCCCGGGTCGGCTAACGGCAGGCCACCGCGCTCTGGACGCGGGAATCGAGGTTCGAATCCTTGCCTGGGAGCCTTTGCCCTCGTAGCCCAACGGTAGAGGCACGACGTTGAGGACGTCGATGGTGCCGGTTCGAATCCGGCCGAGGGTACGTAACGCCGGCGCTGCACGACGGTCGTGCGGCCTTTTGTGCGGCCGGCGCGGGTTCGACTGCCCGACGGTCCACCTAGAACATGCCCGGGTAGCCCAACGGTAGAGGCGCGGCGCTCAGACCGTCGTTGTTGGAGGTTCGACTCCTCTCCCGGGTACTCGCGCTGGCGTAGCTCAGTGGCGAGAGCACCGGCCCGTCAAGCCGGGGTTCGAGGGTTCGGGTCCCTTCGTCGCCGCAATGGAGAGGTGGCCGAGGGCGTTGCTCTCCTCACGGCGGTACGCATGCCCCTGTAGCTCAATGGACAGAGCACCTGGCTACGAACCAGAAGGCTGCGAGTTCGACTCTCGCCGGGGGTACGGTGATCGTGGTGTACTGGCTGTGCACGCGAGATTGTGGCCCTCGCGGTCCGGGTTCGATCCCCGGCGGTCACCCCACGGGAGCGCGCCGACGCGGGAGAGTCGGGCCTGCCTGTAAAGCAGGTGCATCGCTGAGAGGGTTCGAATCCCTCGGCTCCCACCACGCCCTCGTAGCTCAGCGGAAAGAGCGCAACCCTCCGAAGGTTGAGGCGCTGGTTCGACTCCAGTCGAGGGTACGCATGGCCTCGACCTGCCATCCACTGTGGAGCTTCGCTGGCGGGCGCTCGGGACCCAACTGCCCCTCATAAGGGCGGCCCGCCCGGTTCGACACCGGGGCCAGCGACCATCCGGCTACCGAGGGGAGGGCATAGCGCGCGTGGACAGCGTCGTCGCGCAGCTGGACGTCATACGCGTCCGAGCGGCGCCACCCCAGATCTGGGTGAGCGTCGCCGCCTTCCAGAGCTGCGACGATAGGCTTCTGATCAGCAGGGCGTCCGCGTCAGTCACCGCTGAGGGGCCGCGCTGACCAGCGAAACGCGGGTCGCCGGCATCGGTCGCGTCGCGGCGAGAGAATCCTCCGGGGCCGCGTCGATCCGCGGGTCGCTCGTTCGACGTGTGGGTGCGAGGGCCGAGAGGCGGCCCCGCCGGACGAGGAGAACGCGATGCCGAAGTACATGCTGATCATGCGGGGCACCGACGAGTCGAACGCGGCCATGATGGCCAACATCGACGAGATGATGGCCACGAGCCGCCAGTTCATCGAGGACCTGGTCAAGGCCGGCGTCTATGTCGCGGCCGAAGGGCTGGACGATCCGGGCCAGGGTGTCGTGGTCGACTTCAGCGGCGAGGTCCCGGTGGTCACGGACGGGCCGTACGGGGAGACCAAGGAACTGTTCGGGGGCTTCTTCCTACTCGACGTCGCCTCGAAGCAGGAGGCGGTCGAGTGGGCCAAGCGCGTCCCGGCAGCCCCCGGGTCCAAGATCGAGGTTCGGCGGGTGCCCGGGAGCGACGAGGTCCCGCAGGTCGGCAAGTGATCGTCAAGGACTGGGCCGGGCCCGGGAGCAACAGCCAGATCTGATGGGTACCGTCGATGTCGAGGCCGTCTGGCGGATCGAGTCGGCGCGGATCGTCGCCGCGCTGACCAGGTTCACCGGCGATTTCGGGCTGGCCGAGGACGCGGCCCAGGAGGCGGTGGCCGAGGCGTTGGTGTCGTGGCCGCTCGCCTCTCCGGCCAATCCGGCCGGCTGGCTGATGACCACCGCCCGGCGGCGGGCCATCGACGCGATCCGCCGCCGGACCGCCCTGCAGGACCGATACGCTCTGCTGGCGGTCGACCCGGCGGTCGACGAAGAAATCGATCCCGACAAGATCGACGACGATGTGCTGGCGCTGATGTTCATCAGCTGCCACCCGGTGCTCTCCCCTGAGGCCCGGGTGGCGCTGACCCTGCGCGTGGTCGGCGGCCTGTCGAGCGAGGAGATCGCCCGCGCCTTCCTCGTGCCCGTGCCGACCGTGCAGGCCCGCATCACCCGGGCCAAGAAGACGATCGCGGCGGCCGGGGTACCGTTCGAGGTCCCGCCGGTCGGCGAGCGCCGGGAACGGCTGGGTGGCGTGCTCAGCGTCCTGTACGTGATCTTCACCGAGGGATCGACAGCCACGTCGGGCGACCGGCTGCTGCGCCCTGAGGTCGCGTACGAGGCGATCCGGCTGGCCCGCACGCTGGCCGCACTGCAGCCGGACGAGCCGGAGGTGCACGGCCTGCTCGCCCTGTGCGAGCTGACGGCCGCGCGCTTCCCGGCCCGGACCGCCCCGGACGGTTCGCCGGTCCTGCTCGAGGATCAGGACCGGCGGCGGTGGGACATCTCGGCGATTCGCCGTGGGCTGGCCGCGCTGGCCAAGGCATCGACTCGCGGCCTCGGCCCCTACGGTCTGCAGGCGGCGATCGCCGCCGCCCACGCGTCGGCACCCTCGGTCGAGGAGACCGACTGGGACCGGATCGTGGTGCTCTACGAGGCGCTCGGCCGGGTGTCGCCCTCGCCGGTGGTCGAGCTCAACCGGGCCGTCGCGGTGGCGATGGCCTCGGGTCCGGCGCAAGCCCTGGCCATCGTGGACGACCTGATCGCCTCGGACCGGCTCCCCGGTTCACATCTGGTTCCGACGGTACGCGGTGAACTGCTGGCTCGGCTCGGACGGCGACCGGAGGCGCGCGCCGAGTTGGAGCTGGCGGCCCGGCTGTGCGCCAACGAGCGTGAACGCTCAGTGCTGCTACGCAAGGCGGCCATGCTGGGCTGAACGTGTTGGCCGGCTGGACAATGGATACCTATGGCGTATCTGCGGTGGTGTCCGACGTGGTGCGGACGCCGGCGATGCCCTGCGCCAGCAGGGTGGTGAGATAGCCGGTCAGGGTGGCCCGGTCGATGGGCTGGTCGCAGGTGATCCACCAGTCGCCGGCGGTCTGGAGCAGCCCTACCATTCCGTACGCCCATGGCTCGGCGGGACCTGCGTCCAGACCCAGGGCGCGGAACCGTTCGCCGATCGCCTGGGTCAGGTGGGTCGCCACGGTCTGTGCCGCAGCGGTGGTCAAGTGGTGTATGCCGGGGGCGCCGGACTCGTGTATCAGTACCCGGTACAGGTCGGGATGACTGTCGACGGTGCCCAGGTAGGCGTCGATGGTCGCGGCGATGAGGTCGCGTTCCTCGCGTGCCTGGTTGATGGCGGGGACCATCGCGCCCACGACCAGTTGCGCGAAGTACTCACCGACCTCGGTCGACTCGGTCAGCTCCACCTTTCACGCCACTTCCCGTACCCGGTGTGGGTGGCCGCCGGTGACGGTCCACCCGATCACGTACCGGCGTACGAGGTGCCGCGAGTGCAGATACTCCATGTCTTGATTGCCCTTTCCAGACCCGGGGTCGCGACGGCTGGCGTTCTGTATGGCCCGACGCGCGGCGCGTGGCGTCGACGCACGAGATTTTGAAAGCGACATCCATATCGTTTCGGCGCGGGCACCGACCGGGCTACACCGTCTCCTGACAGACATGGGGCACTCCGATGCTCAGCACGCGGTGTATTGGTTTGTGTCTCGGACCGTGCCTCCAGGGCCAGGCCAGACCTGGACGTTTCGTCCACTGGGGACGGTCACACCTCGTTGTCCGATCGGTGGCGGCTACTGCATCCTGCGCCGGCAGACCCGGTCTGCGCTCAGCAGCCACCGCATTCCCGGGACTTTTCCGGAAATACAACCGGTGGGTGCGTCGGGAACCAGCGGCTGGACGGTGCGGGTGGAGCCTTTCCGACGGACAGAGCATCGCCCAGGTGTGGAACGGGTCGCTGACCACGAACGGGTCGTCGGCGCCGGTGAGCAGTGCAGTGGGTGGAGGCCGATGTGCGGATCACCACCGGCTTCGTCGAGCCGCACTTCTTCGCCGGGTTCTCCGGACGTACCGGGCGGGCGGGAATGACCGAGGCTCACCGGAGTCAGAGCCGGTCGAGGATCTGACCGGCGTCGGGTCCGAGGTCGACCTGGCCGTGCCCGACGAGCCAGCGGCGGGGAAGGCGTCGGCTAACGCGTCCCGATCCAGGACCACCCGTTGGACCTGGCGCCAAGCCTCGTCGGCGACGTAGGGCTCGCGGAGCCCGCGGCTGACCGCAACGACGTCGTGGCCCGCGCGCACCAGGCGCGGTACCAGGAAGGTGCCGACATGGCCGGTCGCACCGATGACCGCGATCCGTGACACGCCGCCGATTCTAGACGCCCGGTACACCGGCACGTGGGACGGCGCCAACCCCCACCTCAGGGCCGGCGGTGGGCGCGTCGGAGCGCCGCTCCGCCGATCGGGTCTGGTCGGCCCACAGCGCGACCTGGAGTTCGAACCGTTGCAGCGGGTCCTGCACCTGGTCGCCGAACAGGTTGTCGAGTTGGCGCAGCCGTCGGCGTACCGTCTGCGGATGCAGGTGCAGGTCCGCCCCGACCGCCGTCGCATTCAGGTTGTGCTGCAGGTAGGACAGCAGCGTCTGGGCGAGTACGGCGCGCTGTGCGGCCCGTAGCCTTTCCAGTGGCTGCAGTCGCTGCCCGATGAAGCAGTCGAGCAGCATCTCGTCCTGGTAGACAGTCAACAGGGCGAGGTGGTCCTGGCACCATACGGGGGCATCACCGGCGCTGATGATGCCCCGGCACGCCAGGCTCAGGGCGCGGCGTGCCCAGCGCAGCGAGTTGCCAGCGGCCGCGGTCGGCACCGCGGGGCCGATGGCCGCGCGGTGCCCGCGCAGCGTGTTGACCAGCATCCGTATCTGCCCGTGACTGTCGGGGTCGGGTACCAGCAACACGGCTTCCGGCCGATCCAGGTCAACCAGCACGTCGGGTGGCAGTACGGGCGGGGAGGCTTGTGCCGTGGCCCGCTCCAACGCCACCACTGCGACCCGGCGTGGCAACGCCCACCGGGCGAGCGCGGCCGCGTCAAGCACTGCCGCGTCCGACGCTGGCGGGTCGGCCATGAGCAGGTCCAGCAGGCGCAGGCGGCGGCGCTCCAGCTCGCCCGCTTCGGCTCCGCCTGCCTGGGAGTATCCTTCTGTCGCGGCGTCCACGAGATCGTCAACGTATGTCCAGATCGCGTCGGTGACCTCGCGGAGGACGGGCAGCGGGAGCGACTCCGACTCGGCGAAGCCGAGCAACTGGCGCCAGCCCATCCGGGCGCCGACCCGGATCGACGCGTGCAGGGCTTGCAGACTGCGGCCCGCTCGGTACTCCCCGGCCCCGATCGCCCGGTACGCCGCACGCCAGGCCACGCGGTCGGTGCGCCCTTCCAGGATGTCGAGGAACCCGCGCAGCGCGTGCTCGGTACCGGCGCGGTGCGCGCGGCGGAAGTCGTCACCGGCCCGCGCGTATTCGGGAATGCGCGACAGCGAGGCCCCCACCACGACCCCACCCAGTTCGTCGAGCCTGGCCCGCAGGTCTCGCGCAGTCCGCCGGATGTGGGGCTCCCCGGGGGAGAGATCGGGGTCTCTCGGCACTCCCATGACACTCCACGAGCACGGCTACCTGGTGGCCGGCCGCAGGATGCCGGTACCGCAGTGTAGGCGCCTGCGCGGTCGGGGGACGGTGCCGTAAGCAGCCGGAAAGCAGAATCGTCGCCCCGTGACCGCACGGCTGCGCCATCCGCTCACCTGCCCGCCGGAATCGGGCGCACGACCGACCAGAAGGTACGCGGCCGCCCAGCTCCGTCCATAGTGGACGCCTGGGCGAGTTCCTGTGGAATGCCGGTACATGATGACGCCGGGACAGATGGTGGCCCCAAACAGCACAATGGCGGTACTCATCGACGGCACCGGCCGCTGCCGGCGTCGACCGGGGTGCCGGCCGGGGTCAGCAGGCACCCGACCAGTGCGGACAGCCGGCGCCGGTTGGGCACCGCCGCCCGCCCGGCGAACACGTCGTACCCGGCCCGCCTGACCTCGTCGAGGATTCCCGCGTAGAGGTGGAACGCGGTGCGGATACACACCTGGGAGTTGGGCGCCAGCATGGGGATGCCCGGCGCGGAGGCGGCATAGTGCTGCCGGGCACGCTGCACCTCGAACCGGATCAGCGCGCGGATCGCCGGTGTGGCCGCCCGCCGCTGCGCGGCGGCGCGCAGGTCGGCCCGGGTGACCCCGAACCGGCGCAGGTCCTCGACCGGCAGGTAGACGCGGCCCCGGTCCAGGTCCTCAGCGACGTCCCGGATGAAGTTGGTGAGCTGGAACGCGAAGCCGAGTTGCCGGGCCGGTTCCCGGGCCAGCGTGCGGTTGCGCGGTTGCAGCAGCGGCAGCATCATCGTCCCGATCGCTGCGGCCGAACCCTCCATATAGGACAGAAGTGCCGGATAGTCCGGGTACCCGGTGACCTCCAGGTCCATCGCCATGCTGGCCAGGAACGTGGCGAAGTCGCCGCGGTCCAGGTCGAAGGTCTCGATGGTGTGCAGCACGGCCGGCAGCAGCGGATCGTCGACGGGCCGCCCCTGCAGACCGTCGACGAAGCGCCGCGACCAGTCGCGCAACGCAGCGGCGCGCTGCACCGGGGTCGCGCCACCGCCGTCGACGATCTCGTCCGCGTACCGGGTGAACCCGTACAGGGCGTGGACGTGCCGGCGTTTCCAGGCCGGTAGCAGGCGCGTGGCCAGGTAGTAGGTGCGGCCGTGGCGGCGGTGCAGTACCCGGCACCGTTCGTATGCGGCCGCGAGGTCGGCGTCCACCGGCACCCACTCCTCCCGCACGACATTCCGACACGAGATCCGACGCAGAAATCGACGCAACTTGGATCGTAGTCTATGCTGTTCGGGTGGCCAACAACTCCCTCGCCGATCCGGTCGCCGACCGCACCGTGTGGCCGGCACCGGAGGCGGCAGGCGTCGTCGCCGCCGTCGACCGGGTACTGACCGAATTCCTCGACGCGCAGGCGGCGTCGCTGGCCCGTCTGGACGCCGCCTGCGAACCGATGGTCAGCGCCGCGCGCCAGGCGGTGCTGGGCGGCGGCAAGCGCATCCGGCCCACCTTCGCCTACTGGGGTTGGCGGGGCGCCGTCGGGCCGCGGCCCGAGGTACAGCCGGTGCTACCCGCGCTGGCTGCGCTGGAGCTGCTGCACGCGTTCGCCCTCGTCCACGACGACATCATGGACGGTTCGGCCACCCGCCGGGGCCTGCCCACCGCGCATCGGGCACTGGCCGGCCGGCACACCGCCCTCGATCTTGCCGGCGACCCGCACCAGTTCGGGACCTGCGCCGCGATCCTGGTCGGCGACCTGTGCCTGGTCTGGGCCGACCGGCTCGCCGGCCACGCCCACCTGCCACCGGCCACGCTGCTGGCAGCCCGCCGCGGCTACGACCAGATGCGGGTGGAGGCCATCGCCGGGCAGTTCCTCGACCTGCTCGGCGAATCCGCACGGACCTGGTCCCTGCAGCGTGCGCTGCGCACCGCCCGACTCAAGACCGCCAGCTACACCGTGGTGCGGCCGCTGATCTACGGCGCCGCACTCGCCGACGCGGCCGGGGACGGGCCGCTGGCCCGGGCCTACACCCGGTACGGGTACGCCGTGGGCGAGGCGTTCCAGCTACGCGACGACCTGCTCGGCGTCTACGGCGACCCGGACGTCACCGGCAAACCGGTCGGCGAGGATCTGGCGCGTGGCAAACGTACGGTGCTGGTGGAGTTGGCCCGCACGATGAGCACCGGGTCCCGAGCCGCCGAGCTGCGGCGGTTGCTCGACCGCGACGCGCCGCAGGACCTGCCGCGGCTGGCCACGCTCCTGCATGACATCGGCGCAACGGCACGGCTCGGCCAGATGATCGCCGACCGTATCGCCGCCGCGCTGTCCACTCTGGACGATGCGCCGATCGATCCGGCGACCAGCGAGGCCCTCCGCCAGCTCGCCACGACGGCCGCCTGGCGGGAGTCGTGACCCGGATACGGTAGACATACACGCATGACCACGGACGCCGGATACAGCGCGGGTGAGGTCGCCCGCCGGCTGGGCGTCGCGGTCACCACCCTGCGCACCTGGCACCAGCGCTACGGCCTCGGGCCCAGCCGCCACGCCCCGGGCGAGCACCGCCGCTACAGCGAGCAGGACCTCGCCCGCCTCAACGTCATGGTGCGCCGCACCGCCCAGGGCATACCCGCCGCCGAAGCCGCCCGCATCGCCCTCATCGACCACCCGGACCCGGCGGCCGCGCCTGCCGGCGCCACACGCGACGGCGGCGGC
>DATEJJ010000912.1:0-5213 GCA_035278125.1 Rugosimonospora sp. | reverse complement strand
CGGCGGTCCTCGCCGAACACCTCCGGCCCGGTGGCGACCAGTTGCAGCCCGGGCGCCGCCGGCACGCTCAGCACCGGCGGCTCGGCGTCCCGGGTGCCCACCTCGGCGACCGGCTCCGTGCCGTCCAGCAGCGCCACCCAGCTCATCCCGAACGTGTCGCGGACGTGCCCGAGCAGCTGGGTCAGCGACTGCTCGGCCACGGGCGCGGCGGTGATCCGGGCCAGCAGCCGGGCCTCGATCCCGCTGCGTACCGCCGCCGCGCGCTGCCGGGCGGCCAGGTCCACGGCCAGGCTCACGCTGACCGCGACCAGCACGTACACCAGCAGGGCGAGCAGGTTGTCCCGGCGCTCCACGGCGAGCGTGTGGTACGGCGGCACGAAGAACCAGTTGAGCAGCAGGTCCGAGGCGACCGCGACGGCGAGTCCCAGCCGGACCCCGCCGATGGCCGCAACCGCCACCACCGGTACCAGGTAGAGCAGGGCCGCGCTGGTCAGCGACTTGTGCGGGGCCAGCGCGACGGTGACCACCGCGAGCCCGGCGCCCCCCAGCGCCACCCCGAGCCACAGCCGCACCTGGCTGCGCGGCTGGGTCAGGAGAGTGGTCACCCTCCAGTTATAGGGCGGGTACGTCCGCCGTGGGGCGCACCGGCGCGATCTCGGCGGGCGCCGCCGTCGGCTGCGCCGCCTCGGCCGGGTGAGTCGCCTCGGCCGGGTGACCCGCCTCGGCCGGGTGACCCGCCTTGGCCGGGTGGCCGTCGAGCTGCCACGGCACGCTGGTGACCATGACGCCCGGCTGGAACAGCAGGCGGGCCTTGAGCCGCAGCGCGCTCTGGTTGTGCAGGATGTGCTCCCACCAGCGGCGCACCACGTACTCGGGGAGGTACACCACGATCAGGTCGCGCGGCCCGCTCTGCCGGGCGCCGTTGCCGTCGTGGACCCGCGAGCTGCCCACGGAAGCCACGTACTCCAGCACCGGGCCGGTGATGTCGCGGTAGCGCGACTCGACCACGGTCAGCGGCACCGGGATGCCCCGCTCCACCCACTGGCGCTGCAGCTCCCGCACCTCCTCGTCGCTGGTGGCCACGGTGAGCGCGGTGAGTGTGTCCGGGTGGGTGGCCCGGGCGAACGCCAGCGCACGCAGCGCCGGCTTGTGCAGCTTGGAGACCAGCACCACGGCGTGGATCCGGGCGGGCAGCACCATGCCGGCCGGCTCCGGCGCCAGCTCCCGGGCCACCCGCTCGTAGTGCCGGTTGACCCCGGTCATGGCCAGGTAGATGGCGGGCATCGCGATCACCACGATCCAGGCGCCGTGGGTGAACTTGGTGACCAGCACGATCACCAGTACCAGCGCCGTGGCCAGCGCGCCGACCAGGTTGATGGCGCGGGACCGGTGGATGCGGCGGCGCGCCTTGCGGTCCCGCTCGGCGGACAGCCGCCGGTCCCAGTGCCGCACCATGCCGGCCTGGGACAGGGTGAAGGACACGAAGACCCCGATGATGTACAGCTGGATCAGCCGCGTCGTGCTCGCCCCGAACGCCCAGATCAGGCCCGCCGCGAGCAGCGCCAGCAGGATCACCCCGTTGGAGAAGACCAGCCGGTCGCCGCGGCGGGAGAACTGGCGGGGCAGGTACCCGTCCTCGCTGAGGATGGAGGCCAGGATCGGGAAGCCGTTGAACGCGGTGTTCGCGGCCAGCACCAGGATCGCCGCGGTGAACGCCTGCAGCAGGTAGAAGCCGACCGAGCTGCCACCGAAGACCGCGTCGCCCAACTGTGCGATCACCGTCTTCTGTTCGCCGCCGGCCGGGAAGCCGAGCAGCTGCGCGTTGTCGTTGGTGATGTGCACGTGGCCGAGCAGGGCCAGCGCGGTGATGCCGGCGAACATGGTGATCGCCAGGATGCCCATGATGCCCAGCGTGTTGGCGGCGTTGCGGCTCTTCGGCTTGCGGAAGCTGGGTACCCCGTTGCTGACGGCCTCCACCCCGGTCAGCGCGGTGCAGCCGGACGCGAACGCCCGCAGCCCCAGCATCAGCAGCAGCAGGCCGCCGGTGTGCGACAGGGTCGGAGCCACCGAATAGTGCGCGGTCTCCGCGGTCAGGTGCCCGGCGAAGACGACCTTCCCGAAGCCGACGGCCAGCAGCGCCACGACAATGACCACAAAACCATAGGTGGGTACCGCGAACGCGGTGCCCGACTCCTTCACGCCGCGCAGGTTCATCAGCGCCAGCAGCGCGATGAGCGCCACGTTGATCAGCACCTTCGCGTCCGCGAACTGCGGGAACGCGGAGACGATGTTGTCCACCCCGGCGGCCACGCTCACCGCCACGGTCAGCACGTAGTCCACCAGCAGGGCGCTCGCCGCGATCAGCGCGGCCCGGGAGCCGAGGTTGGCCCGGGACACCGCGTACGCGCCACCCCCCGTCGGGTACGCGTAGCAGGTCTGCCGGTACGAGGCGACCACGAGTACCAGCAGCACCACCACGCCCAACGCCACCCACCAGGACATCCAGAGCAGGGACAGCCCACCCAGGCTCAGTACGAGCAGGATCTCCTGGGTGGCGTACGCCACGCTGGACAGCGGGTCGGAGCAGAACACGGGCAGCGCCAGGCGCTTGGGCAGGAGGGTATCGCCGAGCCGGTCACTCCCCAGTGGCCGGCCGACCAGCAGCCGTTTCGCGATCACAAGGCAAGGAAATCTCACCAGGGTGGGCCCCGGCACCGGTCCTTACGCTGCCTTAGCGCGGGGTTCCGGGTTCTTGACGACTCCCTGACGGCGGTGACAAGTTTCAGAGCCTTTCCGCTGCACCCGGGCGTCCGACGTCACACCGGGGCGCCGCGCCGGGCCCGATCCCAGCCGGCGGAGCTACAGTGCGGGCGACCAACGGTGGTGAGGTGGCCCGTGCGCCCTGTGGATCCGCGCCTGATGCGGCTGCCCCGCCTGCGCCGGTACCTGGCCTGGGTCGCGTTCTCCGGCGTGGCCGCCGCGGTACTGGTCGTGGCGCAGGCCAGCGAGCTGGCGCAGGTGATCGCCGCCGGCGTGGCCGGCCGGTTCGACCGGGCCGCCCTGCTCTTCGCCCTGCTCGCCGCGGGGCTGCGCGGGGTGCTGCACCTGGTTTCCGGCACCGTGGCTACCCGTACCGCCGCCGCGGTCAAGGCCGACCTGCGCGCCGCCGTGCTGGCCGAGGCGACCGGCAAGGGCCCGGAGTGGCTGGCCGGGCAGCGGGCGGGGGAGCTGGCCACCCTGGTCGGCCGCGGCGTCGACGCGCTCGACCCGTACCTCACCGGGTACCTGCCGCAGCTGGTGCTGAGCGTGACGGTGCCGGTCGCGGTACTGCTCCGGCTGGCGTGGGCGGACCTCCCCTCGGCGATCGTGGTGGGCGTCACGCTGCCGCTGCTCCCCGTCTTCGCCGCCCTCGTGGGCTGGCACACGCAGGCGCGTACCGAGCGGCAGTGGCGGCTGCTGTCCCAGCTCGGCGGCCACTTCCTGGACATGCTCGCGGGCATGACGACGCTGCGCGCGTTCGGCCGGGCGCGGGCGCAGGTCGAGGTGGTACGCGTGATGGCCGACCGGTACCGCAGCGCGACGATGGGTACCCTGCGCGTGGCGTTCCTGTCCGCGCTGGTGCTGGAGCTGATCGCCACCGTGTCCGTGGCGCTGGTCGCGGTACCGGTCGGGCTGCGGCTGCTCAGCGGCGCGCTGACGCTGCCGGTGGCGCTGGTGGTGCTGCTGCTCGCGCCGGAGGCGTACGCGCCGTTGCGCGCGGCCGGCGCCCAGTTCCACGCGAGCCAGGAGGGCCTGTCCGCGGCCGCTGACGTGTTCGCGGTCCTGGAGTCGCCGGCCTCGTCGGGCCCGCGGGCTTCGGCGGCGGCGCGGCTGCCTGATCCCGGGTCGGTGGAGCTTGTCTTCGAGCGGGTGAGTGCGCGGTGCCTGCGCGAGGTGTCGTTCACCGTCCGCCCGGGCGAGCGGGTGGCGCTCACCGGGCCCAGCGGCGAGGGCAAGAGCACGCTGCTGGCGCTGGTACTCGGGTTCCTGGCGCCGGAGGCGGGGCGGGTACTCGCGGGCGGGGTCGACCTGTCCACAGTGGACCTTGCGGCATGGCGGGCGCGGCTGGCCTGGGTACCGCAGCGGCCGCACCTGTTCGCGGCGAGCGTGGCGGACAACATCCGGCTGGGCGCGCCGGCCGCGGCGGACGAGGCGGTACACCGGGCCGCGCGGGCGGCGCACGCGGACGAGTTCGTGCGTACCCTGCCGTCGGGGTACGGGACGGTGCTGGGCGAGCACGGGTACGGGCTGTCCGGCGGGCAGCGGCAGCGGCTCGCCCTGGCCCGCGCGTTCCTGCGGATCGGTGCCGCGCCGGACGCGCTGGTGCTGCTGGACGAGCCGACCGCCCGGTTGGACGCGCAGAGCGAGGCCGCGGTCCTGGCCGGCAGCGCCGAGCTGGTCACCGGCCGCACCGCCCTGCTGGTCGCCCACCGCCCCGCCCTGCTCACGGCCGCCACCCGCACCCTCAACGTCGCCTCGGGCACCGTCACCCCCGTGCCCGTCTTCATGGAAGTGGCCGGGGCAGAGGGGGGTGGGGTGGCGTGATCCGAGGCGTGTGGCGGTTGGTGGGGGCGGCGGGGTTGGCCGCGGCCACCGAACTCGCCGGGGTGGCACTGCTGGGGACGGCCGCGTGGCTCATCGCCCGGGCGGCGGAGCGGCCGCCGCTGACCGCGCTGTCCGTGGCGATCGTCGCGGTCCGCGCGCTGGCGATCGGCAAGGGCACGCTGCGGTACGTCGAGCGCCTGGTCGGCCACGACGCGGCCCTGCGGGTACTGGCCGACCTGCGCACCCGGGTGTACGCGCGGCTGTCGGCGGGCGGGTCCCGGCTGCCGCACGGGGACCTGCTTGCCCGGCTGGTGTCCGATGTGGACGGTGTGCAGGACGCGCTGCTGCGCTGTGCCATCCCGGCGGGCGTGGCGGTTCTCGTCGCGGTGACGACAATCGCGCTGACCGCGGCGTACCTGCCGTCCGGCGCGCTGGTACTGGCCGGTGGCATGGTGCTCGCGGTACTGGTGCTGCCGGTCGCCGCGTACCTGGTGGCGGTACGCGCGGCGGGGCGGGCGGCCGAGGTGCGGGGCGGGTACCTGGCGGCCTCGGTGGACGTGCTGCACGGCGCCGCCGACCTGGCCGCGTACGGCGCCACGGGTGCCGCGCTGGACCGGGCCGGGCAGCAG
>DATEJJ010000911.1:0-8078 GCA_035278125.1 Rugosimonospora sp. | reverse complement strand
GTCACCCTCGCGGTCGTCGGCGCACCACCGGCCGGTACCCGGCTGGGCGCCACCGACCTGCTGGTGGTGCAGGACACCGGCGGCCGGCGGTACGCGGTGACCGGCGGGCGGCGGCTGCTGGTACGCACCCCGGCGGCCCTGGTCGCGATCGGCGCGGACGGCGCGGCGGTGACCGGGGTGAGCCAGGCGTGGATCAACGCGCTCCCGGCCGGCCCCGACCTGACCCTGCTCACCGTCGCCGGCCTGGGCAGCCCCGGGCACCGGGTCGGTACCGTGTCCACCCGGGTGGGCCAGGTGCTCGTCGCCGCCAGCGTGGGCGGTGCCGACCGGTACTACGCGGTGCAGCGCGACGGGCTGGCGCCGGTGACCCAGGTGGAGGCGGCCCTGCTGCTCGGGAACCCGGCCGAGCGGGCCGCGTACGCCGGCACCCCGCAGGCGGTACGGGTGTCCCCCGCCGACGTGACGGGCGCGCCGGCCAGCACGGCACGCCTCGCGGGCGGGTACCCCGACCTGGTGCCGCGGGCCACGATGGCCGGGACCGGCCAGCCCCTGTGCCTGGCGGTGGACGGGTCGGGCAGCGTCGCCGTGTACCTCGCCACCGACATGCCGCTCCCCGATGGTGCCCACCCGGTACCGGTCACCCCGGCGCCCGGGCAGCCCGGTCCCACCGCGGACGAGGTGTTCGTCCCCCCGGGCGCCGGCGCGCTGGTACGCGAGCAGCCCGCGCCCGGCGTGGGTACCGGCACCACCTACCTGATCACCGACCAGGGCGTCCGGTACCCGCTCGGCGGCCCGGACGCGGTCAAGGCGCTCGGGTACGACGCGGTACCCCCGGCCCCGCTGGCCGCCACGGTGCTGGCGCTGTTCCCGCTCGGCCCCACGCTCGACGTGGCCGACGCCGGGAAGATCGCTCTCGCAGGCCACTGACCTCGGTGTGTCGCCCGGCCACGGCACCGCGTAACCAATCCGAACCGGTCCCCGTAATAGTCCGTAATGGGAGTACGGGTGGACACGCGGTGACCTGGGGGGTATGCGGTGACGATCACAACAACGCGGGGCCTGGAGACCATCGACACCTGTGTGGTGGAGGACCACCCGCTGTACCGGGCCGCGTTGATACGCACGCTGGAGGCGGCACCGGGGTTCAATGTCGCGGCGAGCGCCGGCTCGGTGGAGGAGTTCCTCGCGTACCGGGAACCGCCGGGCCGCGTGGTCATCCTGGACCTGGGCCTGCCCGGGGCCAGCGGGGCGGCGGCGGTCCTCGCGGTCTGCGGGGCCGGGCACCGGGTACTCGTGATCTCCGCCCAGGGCCGGCCGCCGGACGTGCTGGGCGCGGTCGCCGCCGGAGCGCGCGGGTACCTGACCAAGGACGCCGACGCCGACGAGATCCTGCGCGCGGTACGCACGATCTGGGCCGACAACACGTACGTCTCGCCCACCCTCGCCTCGTTCCTGCTGGACTCGGCGCGGGACCGGTACACGCCGGTCCAGCCGGCCCTGTCCGGGCGGGAGCGCGAGGTGCTCTCGCTGCTCGCGGCCGGCGAGCGGGACCAGGACATCGCGCAGACGCTGGGTATCAGCGTGCGTACCGTGCGCTCGCACCTGGACCGGATCCGGGAGAAGACCGGCCGGCGGCGGCGCCCCGAGCTGACCCGGCTGGCCATCGAGGAGGGCATCACCGCCAAGCTGGCGCGCTGCCGGTGACCCGCGGTCCTCAGTTGCCGACGGTGCTGCCCGCGGCCGCCGTGATCAGTTCCGCGGTGTCGGCCGGCCGGATGAACCCGCGCACCGTCTGGGTCACCGCGATGGCCGCCCACCGCCGGACGAACGTGTTGTGCGTCGGGTACAGCGCCTTCAGCTTGGCCGCCGCGAACGGTGCCGTGGTGCCGAACAGGAAGCAGAACGACGCGCCGGTCTGGCCGAGGCCGGACAGGGTCGCGACCGGGGCGTCGACCTCCGGGGTACGGATGCCGCCCTTGGCGTTGCCGTTCGCGTCGAGCACCAGGGCCGGGGTGGTACCGGTGACGGTCACCGCCAGGCGGGGCGCGCGGCGCGGCGGCACACCCGCTCTCACCCACCGGTTCAGCGCGTAGTGCGCAGTGTCCACAATGTAGTGTGCCGGTCCGGTGTTCAGCGGCTTGGCACAGGTGAAGCCGAGGCTGCTGCTCGGTGGGTTGAGCATCGCGTTCAGCTCCACCAGCCCGGCCGCGCCGTTCCCGTTGTCGGTGAACCCGGTACCGAGGAAGTAGGTGTCCGCGTGCGCGGTGCCGGCCACCTCCCAGTCGCGGAACCCGCGCGAGTCGGGCTGGCGGGCCGCCTGGTAGTTGAGCGTGATGACATCGGTCTCGGTCTCCAGTGCGAGCACCGGTACCCGCAGGTCCGTGCGGAAGTGGACCACCGCCGGTACGAACACGTTGGGCTGCGGCGCCTGGGACAGGCCGGCGCCGCCGCTGGCCCGGCTGTGCACCAGGAAGCCGTCGTACACGCGGGCCGTGGGCTGGATCGCGTCGATGTAGGTGGTGAGCCGGAACGCCGACTGGGACTCGCCCTCGGCGAGCACGGTGCGCGGGCGCAGGCCGCCGAGGATCTTCGCCGCCGCGGCCCGCACCGCGCGGCCGGTCTGCGTGTAGATGTCGTACGCGAAGCTGTCGCCGGGGTGCGCGAGGGCGGCGTACCGGACCGGGTCCACGGCCTTGGTCGCGTTCAGGCCCAGCGCCTGGGCGGATACGCCGATCCAGGCGAAACCGTCCCGGATCAGCTCGTTGTGCGCCATGATCCAGTCCGGCGCCACGTCGAACCCGGACGAGACGTTCAGCCACTCCACGTACACGGTGCCGTTGAACCGGGCCGGGTTGATCGGCCGGTCCACCACGATCCGCGTGGTGTACGGCGCCGCGCTCGCCGGCGTCACCCGCCACCGCCCGTTCGTACCCAGCGTGCCCTGCGGCAGGAACGATCGGGCGGTACCCGACAGGAAGAACTCGGATTGCTGGTAGCCCACGGTCCTCAGGTCGAAGCCCGTGGTGACCAGCACCGTGTTGCCCTTCCCGCCGGTCACGGGCCCGGTCACGACCGGGACGCCGGCGGCCTTGGGGGTGGTGGCGGCCTGCGCGCTGATCGCGAACGCGGCCGCACCGAGCAGCGGCACGATGGCCGCGACAACCGCCACGAGAAGCCGCCCGCGCGGCGATCGCATGCCCATACCCGGCACGGTAGCGACACGACCGCGGTGTGGATACGTCACCACGTGCGCATTACGGATTACGAAATGAGGCTGTTGATGTACTTCTCGACGTTCGTGTAGCCGGTGTGGTCGAAGTCCCCGTTCGCATCCGTTGGATCGTCGGGGTTGAGGCCGTGCTGGAGTTCCCAGGCGTCCGGCATGCCGTCCCGGTCGGTGTCGACCGGCGCGGTACCGCCACTGATCACTCCGTACCCGCCGTTGCCGAGGCCGGTCGCGCTCTGGTGTGTCCACAGTGCTCCGGCCGTGCCCAGCGAGGCGACATCCGACACCACCTGCGTGTCGACCTGGTCGCGCGGGAACGCACCCGCTTGACCCAGCACGGTCGGGTACGCGCTCGCGGCGCTGCTGGCCGGGATCCCCGCGGTGCTGGACGACCACGGCGCGGACAGCGCGGTACCGCCACCGCCCACCGCGAGCGTGCTCCCGTTCAGCACGCCGTCCCGGTTGCCGTCCAGCAGGTTGCCGCTGTTGTACACGGACTGGTTGCCCATCTGGTAATAGGCGTTGGCGGCGCTGGTGGTCCGCGGGCCCGCGACGAAGTAGTTGCCGATGACGTCGTGGGTGAAGTGTCCACTGGAGTTGCCGGCGGTGTACCCGGCCTGGTAGTCGTACACGACGTTGTTGATGTATTGAGTGTTCGCCTTGGCCAGCGGGCAGCGGTTGTGCGCGTTCGCGAACAGGTCGCGGTACCACGTGTACGGGCCGCCCTCGGTGTGCGCCGCGAACTGCTGCCCGATCGGGTCGGCGTCGATCGAGTACTGCACCGTGACGTTCGTGGCGCCCACGCTGTCGATGTTGTTCCACTGAGCGAACTCGATGGACACGTGATCGAAGATCATATTGCTGGTATCCAGCAGGTTGATACCGCTCTTGGTGGAGCTGGGATCGAGGTCGCCCTGGCGGAACCGGACGTCCCGAACGACCACATTGGACGATCCGGAGAAGGACACCTCGCGGGCCATGATGCCGATACCGCCGCCCGGTGCCGTCTGACCCGCGATGGTGATGTCGCTCTTCACCGGTACCGCCGAGGCGAGCTGGACGTACCCGCCCACGTCGAACACCACGATCCGGTTGCCCGCGCTCACCGCGTCCCGGAAGGAGCCGGTACCGGCGTCGTTCAGGTTGGTGACGTGGTAGACCGTACCGCCGCGCCCGCCGGTCGCCGCCGCACCGAAGCCCACCGCGCCGGGGAAGGCGGGTAGCGCGCCGGCCAGCGCGGCATGCTGGCTCACGGCCACGATCGAGGTGGCGGCGGCGGCCAGCACGAACGCCGACGCCGCGGCACGGCACTTCATCGACATTCCTCACTTTATCGTGAGCATACAGATGATTGTCGATGTGATGCAGGTCACATCAGGCGGTCAGAAGCCGACCGCGACGAGCAGGTACTGCGGGTTGGCGTAGGCGAGGTAGGTGGACTGGCCGCCGACGTCGTCGTACGGGAAGCCGTAGGCGAGGTTGTTGATGGCGTTGTCGTGCCAGAACCTGGCGTAGTAGTTGGCCGGTGCCGCCTGGTAGAAGTTGGCGGGTGCCTGCTGCTGTGCGGCGGGAAGCTGCGCGGTGTGCCGGTTGAGCGCCGCGCACTCCGGGGCGTTGCCGGCCAGCGAGCCGGCACAGCTGAAGATGTTCTGGGTGGTCTCGGAGACACCGACCGAGGCCGCGTACCCGGTGAAGTATTGCGCGTTCGCGCCACCGGGCTGGAACGACGGGTCGCTGCCCGGCGCCAGGATGCGGTACGGCGCCTGCCGCTGCGCGAGTACCGCGAACTCGCCGGGTACCGCACTGAGGAACCGGTTGAAGGTGGCGGTCCGGCTCTCCTGGAACATCGCGTAGTCGTCGCCCACCTGCACGTCCTGTCCACTGTGGGTGTGCAGCCGCATGGCGATTTTGAGGCCGAACGCGTCGACCCGGGTGGTGTTCCCGTTGAACTGGGCGGTGCCGACGGTGAACTCGATGAAGTCGTAGTACGGACCTCCCGGCGAGCCGACGGAGAAGTACATCCGGCCGGCGGAGTTGGCGGGCATGTCCAGGTACGGGGTGTCGGCGAGGGAATGGGTGGCGCCGTTGAAGCTCCAGTAGACCTGGCTGTCGGGGTACGCGCCGTTGGTGCGGTTGAGCACCTTGACTTCGAGCACGTTCTGCGCGGCCGGGATGGCGCTGGTGTCACCCCACCAGGAGTCCGGCGGCGCCCCGCTCCCGCCCCCGGTGGTGGTGTACACCGCGAACTCCCAGAGCGAGTAGCCGTACGGTGTGCCGCGTGCGGTGCCGTACATGCGGATGTACCGGCCGGTGCCGGAGACGGCCAGGGTCTGGGTACCGCCGGTGCCGGTGGTGGTGCTGTAGAGGGTGGTCCAGGTGGCCGCGTCGGTGGACACCTGGATCTGGAACGCGGTGGCGTACGCCGCCTCCCAGGTCAGCACCGCCTGGCACACCTGCTGCGCGCTGCCCAGGTCCACCTGGATCCACTGTGGATCGCTGAACGCGCTGGACCACCGGGTGGTGGTGCTGCCATCCACGGCGGCCGACGCGGGGAAGCTGGCGTTCTCCGTGGACGACGCGGTCGCCGCCCGGCCCAGCGCCGCGTTGGCGGTACCGCAGCCCGCGTCCGCCGCCGAGGCCGGGGACCTTGCCGAGGTCAGGACCGCGTACCCGGCGAGCAGCACGGCCACGCCGTACGCGGCCCACCTCCACCGGCGCTGGGGCGCGGGACGCGACATGGCGACTCCTCACCTGAGAGAGCGCTCTCTTTTAAGTAAGGAGACTTTATCGAAAGATGTCAGTTAGTACAAGAGCCGCTACTCCAGTACGAACACCGGGATCTCGCGATCGGTCCTGGTCTGGTAGTCCGCGTAGTCCGGGTACGCCTCGACCGCCCGCGCCCACCACTGCGCCCGCTCCTCGCCGTGCACCTGGCGCGCGCTGGCCTCCTTCCGGAGGGTGCCGTCCTGCAGCTCGATCCGCGGGTTGGCCGCCAGGTTCCAGTACCAGAGCGGGTGCTCGGGTGCGCCGCCCTTGGACGCGACCGCCGCGTACACGCCGCCGTGCTCGACCCGCATCACCGGAACCTTGCGCACCTTGCCCGACCGCTTCCCCTGCATCGTCATCACGACCACCGGCATGCCCCGCAGCATCGTGCCGTCGGTACCCCCGGATGATTCGTACAGGTCGACCTGGTCACGGACCCACTCGGACGGGCTCGGCGCGTAGTCACCTTCAACTGGCATGCCACATACGCTACCCGGACCGCCGTGCCGCCGCCCTCGCTCGTCCATACCCCCACCGATGTGTTGCCATGAACCCGTGCCCGGAGATCGGCTCCGGACCGATCGACCCCGGAGTCTGCCGTGAACCCCACGCTCGCCCAGGACCGCCCGCACCACCCGGTCGTCGCCGCGCGCCAGGCCCAGCTCGCGGCCAGCCTCCAGGCGCGGATCGCCGACGCGATCACCCACTTCGCCGGCTCCATGTCGTTCGTCTACATCCACGCGGTCCTGTTCACCGTCTGGATGCTGTTCGTCGAGTCGGACCCGTGGCCGAAGCTGACCCTCATCGTGTCGCTGGAGGCGATTTTCCTGTCCACCTTCGTGATGATCGGGCAGAACCGCCAGGCCGCCTTCCAACAGGCCAAGGCCGACCACGACTTCAACGAACAGGAGCTGGAGCTGAAAACCAACACCGAGCTGACCCGGGCCATCCACACCCTCACCCTCGAACTGCACCGCCGCCTGGTCGAACAGTCCACCGAGTAGCGGCCGGTGACGTGGGGAGGTCAGCTCAGCTGGTTACCCCGGTCGAGCTGTCGTAGGTGTATGTCTTGCCGGTGTCGTTGTTCTTCACGCTCACCGTGTACGAGGCCGGCGGCCCGGCCACCGCCGTGTACGTGAAGGTGTTGCCCTGGCTGAAGTTCACGTTCGTGTTGACCCCGTTGCAGACGATGGTCGCCGGTGGCGTACTCGTCGCCGACACGCTGGTCGGGTACACGTTGCTGTTGTCCGTGTAGCACTGCTCGATGGCGGTGATCGCGTTACGCACGTCGGACTGCGCCGAGCGGTTCTCCGCGCCGCGCCGGTAGTTCAGGTACAGCGGGATCGCGATCGCGACCAGAATACCGATGATCACCACGACCACGAGCAGTTCGATGAGGGTGAACCCCGACTCGGCGCCGGCGCGCCGCTCCCGCAGGTTACGCACGGCTTCCCGCATGGTGGTCAACCTCCATCTGCCAGACCACTGACTAGGCCCCTGTTCGACCGGTCCGGGCGGCAGTTGAGGATCAACTACGAATCAGCTTGGTGGTGGGTGAGGCTGTTGCCTGCTGTGGGTGCCGTGACGGCTGCGCGCAGCGAGTCCGCCCAGGTGTCACCGTGGTCGACCCGGCCGACGTACGCGTCGTCAAGCAGGCCGGGCGCGCCGGCCCCGACCCGGAAGCCGATCAGGTCCAGCGCGCGGTTCACCGCGGCGAGTTCGTCCGGTCCGGCGGCGCGGTAGACGTGGGTGGCCTGGTCGGCGTCGTTGAGGACCTCGTAGACGAGCGTGCCGCCCGGGGCCAGGCACAGCAGGAACGCGAGCACGGTGGGCCGCCCGCCGGACACGGTCAGCGCGTCGAGGTCGGTGCCGGCCGGGGTGAGCCGGCCCCTGGTCACGTCCGCCCGGGGCAGCACCGCGTGCTGGTTGCCGAACCCCGAGCCGCCGAACCCGGTGCCGCCGAACCCGGAGCCGCCGAAGCCGCTGCCCGTACCCAGCATCTGGTATGCCAGCATCGCGCCCATGGCCTGGAACGGGCCGTCGAAGCCCAGCCCGGTCGGCGGCCCGGCGGCCACCATCCCGGCCG
>DATEJJ010000910.1:0-8017 GCA_035278125.1 Rugosimonospora sp. | reverse complement strand
CACGCGCGAACGGCGCCGGCTAACCCGCGTCAGCCACCTGTGTGTCGTAGGCGCCGGACCGTACCGCCCCTACGAAGCCCTGCCAGGCGTCCACGCTGAAGCGCAGCACCGGCCCGGCCGGATTCTTGGAGTCACGTACCGATACCACCCCCGGGGCAAACGCGACCTCGACACAGCTGCCGTTGCCCGCGCTGTACGAGCTCTTGAACCACGGCAAGCTGTCCACATCGGACACAGACATGCGCATTACTTCCTTCCAGATAGAAATCGTTGTGCCTATGCGTCGCCGTGGGCCACCGCGTCGATGAACTCCAAAGAGTTCTGCGGCGGCAGGGCCACCGTCTTCAACGCCTCGAAGCTCATCAGGTAGCTCCGGACCTCCGCCGGCTTGCTACGTAGCACGCCACCCGTCATACCCTCGCTGTAGACGAGGGGCGGCTCGGGGCCGCTAGCGAACTCCAGGACGGTGAACGATCCGGCCAGCGCCCGGTGGCCACCGACGGAGAACGGGAGGACCTGGATGGTGATCGTGGCGCGCTGCCCCGTCTCCGCCAGCCGCAGCAGTTGCCGGCGCATCACGTCCGGACCACCGATCGGGCGCCGCAGGATCGCCTCGTCGAGGACCGCCCACAGCTCCGGCGCGGGATCGCGGGTGAGCACGGCCTGTCTCGCCATCCGGACCAGGACCCTCTGGTTTATGACCTCGGAGTCGCGGACCACGCCGTCGGCCTGAGTCACCGCGTTGGCGTACTCATCAGTCTGCAGCAGGCCGGGTACGACCTGTGCCTCATAGGTGAAGATCGCGCTGGCCTCGGCCTCGAAGCCGATGTACGTCTCGTAGGCGTCCGGCAGCGCGTCGCCGTACGCCTCCCACCAGGCGCGCTGCCGGGACTGGCCGGACAGCGCGAGCAGCCGGGCGCTGTCCTCGGCCGGGACCGGGTACACGCCGAGCAGGCGCTCCAGGTCGGGGCGGCGGATGCCGCTGGCGGCCGTCTCGATCCGGCTGAGCTTGGACTCCGACCAGCCGAGATCACCGGCCACGTCGGCGACGGTACGACCGGCGCGTTCGCGCAGCCGGCGCAGCTCCGCACCGAGCTGCCGGCGGAGCATTGTCGGGCTGGGCTTCGTCGCCATCAATGCAGCAGCTTACGCAATCTTTGCTGCATTGTGCAAGATCACACGCTGTAGATGCACTTGCATCCAGCGTGCGACGGATGCTTAATTAACGTTAAGGCGACAGCGTAGTCGATGCATCCCCAGTCCCTGACTACGACCGGCGACACCCGCCGCAGCGACATCGCCGATCCGGATCCCCCGCAACGACCCCAGGGGCTGCGCGCCACCGCGCCGGCTGCCTGCGATGCGCCGTCCCCCGGTCCACCCGGCCGGTACGCGCAGACGAGGAGGAAGACCGTGACTTCCGAGTACGTAACACCAGCGTCCGGCGCGGGCCGCCCGACGATCTCGTACTACCACCGCAACGGCGTGGTGGTCACCAACCGGTACCTCACCGCGGGCGCGTACCGGTACGAGATCACCGAGCTGAACGACCTGCGGCAGGCGCGGGGCTCGACCCATCCGGGCGTGATGGTGGGTCTGGTGATCGCGGTGGCCGAGGCGGCGTTCGTGGCACCGTTCGTCGGGCTGCTGCGCTCCCCGCTGGCCTGGCTGGTGACGATCACCGCGCTGGCGATCCCGTGCCTGGTCGGCGCCTTCTGCGCGCGCCGCTGGCCGGCGCAGTACGAACTGCTCGCCGACTACCGGGGCCGCCAGGTGATCATCTTCAGTACCCGCGACGAGCGCGAGTTCGGCCAGGTCGCGCGCTCGGTACGGCGGGCGGTCGAGGCGGCGTACCGGCACTGAGGCGTCGATCCGCGCGGCGCGGGTAACTCCCGGCCGGTGGGTGTGCTGTTCCTGAAGAAGCTGGCCCGGCGGGCGCACCGCCCGTTCGAGGTGTTGGTCGCGTTCGTGGCGCTGTACGTGGCGCTGATCAGCTCGGGCCTCCACGGCGGGTGGCGGGGGCCGCTGGCGCACCTCCTGGAGCTGTGCGTCTTCGGCGCCGCCGCCTGGCTGGCAACCTCGCTGCTGTTCGTGGTCGAGGACGCGATGATCTCCCGGCTCCGCACCGACGTGCGGGACAACCGGCAGGCGCGTACCGTCCGCACGCAGGTCACGCTCGTCCGCCGGGTGACCGCGGTGGCGGTGACGGTGATCGCGATCGGCGCCATGCTGATGACGTACCGCGAGGTGCGCGTCCTCGGTACCAGCCTGCTGGCCTCGGCCGGCGTGGTCGCGGCGGTGGCCGCGTTCGCGGCGCAGGCCCTGCTCGGCAACGTGCTGGCCGGGCTGCAGCTCGCCTTCGGCAAGTCGCTGCGGCTGGACGACGTGGTCGTGGTGGAGCACGAGTGGGGCCGGATCGAGGCCATCACGCTGACGTACGTGGTGGTACACGTCTGGGACGACCGGCGGTTGATCTTCCCGACCTCGTACTTCACCACCACGCCGTTCCAGAACTGGACCCGCTCGGAGTCGTCGCTGCTCGGTTCGGTGGAGTTCGAGGTCGACTGGAGCGTGCCGGCGGAGGAGATGCGGGAGGAGGTGCGCGCCATCCTGAGCAGCACCCAGCTGTGGGACGGCCGGATCGGCGTGCTCCAGGTGACCGACGCGCTGGGCGGGCTGGTGCGGCTGCGCGCGCTGGTCAGCGCCGTGGACGCGGGTACCCTCTGGGACCTGCGCTGCCACGTGCGCGAGCGGCTGATCGGCTGGCTGCGCCGCCACCACCCGGAGGCGTTGCCCCGGCACCGGGTGGAGATGACGGCGCTGCGGCAGCCTGAGCCGCCGGCGGAGCCGGCCGGCGGGCCGCACGAACAGGGCAGCCGGGTGTTCGGCGGCGACGCCGAGGGCCGGGAGCGCGGCAGCGTCTTCCACGGACCGGCGGACATACCGCCCGCCGACCCGGTCACCGACCCGACCGGCGCGGTCACCCTGCCGTACCCGGAATAATCAACGGCGTGCGCGAGAGGCTGCGGGCCTGGTTCCAGACGGACGCGACCGGCGAAGGGGGTACGCCGCTGGACTACCGCTACTCGCTGGCCAACGAACGCACCTTCCTCGCCTGGATCCGCACCGGGCTGGCGCTGGTGGCCGGCGGGCTCGCGGTGGCCGGGTTCCTGCCGACGATGCGGGTACCGCACCTGCGGGAGGCGATCGCCACCGGGCTCACCGTGCTCGGAGCCGTGGTCGCGCTGCGCGCCGTGGACCACTGGGCACGCTGCGAGCGGGCCATGCGCGCGGGCCGGCCGCTGCCCACGTCCCGCTTCCCGGCGGTACTGGCCCTGATCGTGGGCCTGGGCGCGGTACTGCTCGTGGTCGCCGCGATCCTGCCCGGTCGCCGGTGACGGGGGGCCGCCCCGCCGACCGGAGCCGGGCCCGGGAGCGTACCCGGCTCGCCTGGAACCGGACCGTGCTGGCCGGTACCGTCGTCACGCTCCTCGCCCTGCGGCAGGCCCTGCACGGCGGCCTCACCGCCGCCGGCGCGGCCTACGCGGCCCTCGCGGTCCTCGGCTGGTCCGCCCTGGCGGTGCTGGCCCGGACCCGGCTGCGTACCCTCGACCGCCAGCCCCCGCCGCCGGCCGGGCGCGAGCCCGCCCTCCTGGCCATCCTCGTTGTCGCCGGCGCGGTTCTCGCGATCGCGCTCGCCGTACTACCTTGAGCGCATGGGTCGTCTCATCCCGCTGCTCGCCCTCGCGGATCTCGCCATCATGGTGGTCGCCCTGATCGACTGCCTGTCGGTCGACGAGAACGCCATCCGCGCGCTACCCAGGATCGTCTGGGTCTTACTGATCCTGCTGTTCTCACCGGCAGGCGGCATCGCGTGGTTCGTCGCCGGGCGGCCGCCGCGCGTGGCGACCGGTGGCCAGCAGTGGCAGCCGGGCGACGCCTTCCCCGGGTCCGACGACCCCACCCGTGACCTCACCCGCGAACTCGCCCCCGACGACGACCCCGAGTTCCTGCGCCGCATCGGCGGCGGAGGTGGCGCCGCCGCCGCGCGCGAAGATACCGAGCTGCTGCGCGCCTGGGAGGCCGACCTGCGCCGGCGCGAGGAGGAACTGCGCAAGAAGGAGGGCCGGCCCGGCGACGACGATCCGGCCGGCTGACTACGCCAGGTTCGACGAGCGGGGGTACGCGTCGGCGGGATCGGTCAGCACGTTGACGAGGTACGGCACGCCCGACTCGAACGCGCGGCGCAGCGCGGGAGCCAGCTCGTCCGGCCGGCGTACCGTCTCCCCGGCACCGCCCAGCGCGCGTACCACGTCGTCGTAGCGCAGCTCCGGCTGCAGGTCGGCGGCCACGTCGTACCCGTACATCGCCTGCATCGGGTGCTTCTCCAGGCCCCAGATCCCGTTGTTGCCCACCACGATGACCACCGGGAGTTGCTGGCGTACCAGGGACTCCACGTCCATCAGCGAGAAGCCGGCCGCGCCGTCACCCATGAGCACGCAGACCTGCCGGTCCGGGTACGTCACCCGGGCGCCGAGCGCGTAGCCCATGCCGGTACCGAGGCAGCCGTACGGTCCCGGGTCCAGCCAGGTACCCGGCTGAGCCGGCTCCAGGTACCGGCCCGCGTACGAGACGAAGTCCCCACCGTCGCCGATCGTCACCGCGTCCGGCGCGAGGATCCGGCGCAGTTCGCCGTACACTCTGGCGGGTTTGATGGGATCGGTGTCGGCGCTCAGCGCCTCGGCGTCGCGCGCCCTGGCCTTGTCCTCGGCGGCCCGCAGCGTCTCGATCCAGCCGGTGTGGTCCTCCCGGTCGCCGGTGTGGCCGGCGATCCCGCCGAGGATGAGCCGCAGGTCCCCGGCCGGCGAGGCCACCGGTGACACGTGCGCCGCCCGCTGGGACGGGGCGTCCACGATGTGGACGAGCTGCGCGTCGCCGAAGTCGCCGAAGGAGAGCCGGAAGTCCAGCGGCGTGCCGATGACCACCACCAGATCCGCGTCGCCGAGCGCCACCCGCCGCGCCTTCGCGAACGCCAGCGGGTGCTCCGGCGGCAGCGAACCGCGCCCCATCCCGTTGGTGAACACCGGTACCCGCAGCGCCTCCGCCGCCTCGCGCAGCGCCCCCACCGCGTCCCCGCCATACACGTCCGAGCCCGCGATGATGACGGGCCGCGCGGCCGCCGCGAGCAGCGCCGCCGCCTTCGCCACCTCGTCGGGATCGGGCTCGACCACCGGAATGTCCACAGTGGGCAGTGCGGCGCTGCCGGCGCCGAAGATGACTTCGAGCGGGAAGTCGAGGAAGACCGGGCCACGGTGGGCGGTCAGGGCCACGGTCAGCGCGCTGTTGAGGGCCGCCGGAATGTCGTTGGTATCGAAGACGGTGGCCGCGTGCTTGGTGACCGGGCGTACCAGCGGCAGGTGGTCCATCTCCTGCAGGCTGCCGGAGCCCCAGCGGAACTGGGGCGCCCGGCCGCCGATGACGACGACGGGTGCGGCGTTGAAGTGGGCGCTGGTCAGGCCGGAGATGCCGTTGGTGACGCCGGGGCCGGCGGTCAGGACGGCGAGGCCGGGGCGGCGCTGGAGTTTGGCGACGGCTTCGGCGGCGAATACGGCGGACTGCTCGTGCCGTACGTCGACGATGCGCAGGCCGGTCTTGTGCGCGGCGTCGTAGAGGGGGAAGACGTGCCCGCCGGAGAGGGTGAACATCTCGTCGACGCCGAAGGCCCGCAGGGCTGCCAGGGCGAGTTCGCCGCCGTGCCCGTCCAGTGTGTCCGCCATGCCTGGCAGGTTACCCCGGAGTAACCCTGCCGCGGTATCAGACCCACCTTTCCGGACGAACTGGCTCGACTAATGTCCGTTCGCTCGATTTAGTGCGACCCCGGTGGGTCGACTAAGTTGAGTCGGCTCATGATTCACGAGGGGCGGGAGTGACGGATGGTGTCGAAGCGGTGGCGGATGGCAGCGGTGGCCGCAGTCCTTTGTGGAGTCGTCACCGTCCCGTTCATCCGTAGTGCGCTGGCCGACACCGGCACCCCCGACGGTGGCGGCTACGCCCACGCCGGCAGCCCGTCCGGTGCCCGCGCATCCGAGGCCAGGCCGGCGACCAGCGCACCGAGCGGGTACAGCGTCAGCGGCATCGACATCTCCAGCCACGACCACAACCTCGGCGACATCGACTGGGACGGCGTGGTCGCCGGCGGCGCGAAGTTCGCGTACGTCAAGGCGACCGAGGGTACGACGTACCTCAACCCGTACTTCGCGCAGGACTACCAGAACGCGCGCAACAAGGGCCTGATGGTGGGCGCGTACGCGTTCGGGCGGCCGGACCACGACAACCCCGTGGCGCAGGCCGACTCGCTGGTGGGCAACTCGCTGTGGACCCCGGACGGCCAGACGCTCGTGCCGTTCCTGGACATCGAATGGCCCTACCCCGCGCTTGGACTGCCAGCCTGCTGGAGCGTAAACCAAGCCGACATGGTGGCCTGGATCCGGGCGTTCGTGCAGGAGGTGCGGGCGAAGATCGGGCGGCCGCCGATGATCTACACGGCGTACAGCTGGTGGAACCAGTGCACCGGCAACGACGCCTCCTTCGGCGACTACCCGCTGGACCTCGCGTACTACAGCGGCACTCCCCCGACCAGCATCCCGGCCAGCTGGAGCACGTTCGCCATCTGGCAGTACGCCGGCGGCGACAACACCGTCAAGGGCGACTACGACAAGGACGTCATGAACGGTGACGTGACCGCCCTCTCCGCGCTGGCCGGCGCCACGCCGCCCACCGTGGTGAGCCTGCGGTCCCACGCGGACGGGCGGTTCGTCACCACCGACGGCGCGGGCGCCAACCCGCTGATCGCCAACCGGTGGGGCATCGGCACCTGGGAACAGTTCGACGAGGTCGATACCGGCAACGGCACTGTCGCGCTGCGCTCGCACGCCAACGGGCACTACGTGACCGCGGACCCGGCGGGTGCCAAGCCGCTCATCGCCAACCGGATGGCGATCGGCGGCTGGGAGACGTTCACGCTGGTACACAACGGGGACGGGAGCGTGAGCTTCAAGGCGGCGGCGAACAACCGGTACGTGACGGCGGACGCGGCGGGCGCCCGGCCGCTGATCGCGAACCGTACCGGGATCGGTGCGTGGGAGGAGTTCGACCTGGTACCGCCGCCGGTGGTGGTCAGCCTCAAGGCGCACGCGAACGGGGAGTACGTGACGGCCGAGTCGGCCGGTGGCAAGCCGCTGATCGCCAACCGGGCCGGGATCGGCTCCTGGGAACAGTTCGACCTGTTCGACCTGGGCAACCACCGGGTGGCGCTGCGGGCGCACGCCAACGGCAGGATCGTCACGGCGGACGCGGCGGGCGCCAAGCCGCTGATCGCGAGCCGTACCGCGATCGGACCCTGGGAGGCGTTCCAGCTCATCGAGAACGCCGACGGCAGCGTGGGTCTCAAGGCGCTCACCAACGGCCGGTACGTGACCGCCGAGGGCGCGGGTACCCGGCCGCTGGTCGCCAACCGGACCAGCATCGGCGGCTGGGAGGAGTTCGACCTCACATGAACCGCTGCCAGTCCACCCGGATCGGCAGCATCGGTTGGTGCAGGGTGAGCTTGTAGGTGACGTACGCGGCGACCACGGGCGTGACCCCCAGCAGCAGCGTGACGAGCACCGCGCGCAGGAACGACCGGAACCCGCCACCACCGGCAGCCGGCGCGGCATAGACCGGCGGGTCATCAGCAGGCGGCGGATCATACGCAGGCGGCGGGTGATAGGCAGGCTGAGGGGCGTACGCCGGGACAGGCGACACCGGCTCCGGCGGCGGAGGAGTGTAGTCCGCCACGGCGGCCAGGTACCTGGTCTGTGCGGCTACCACCTCGCCTGTCACCCGGGGCACGAGGACCGTGGCGGACGCGTCCGTCGGGGCGGAGGACGGTGCGGCCAGGCAGCCCTCCGCGACCACCAGCTCCGGCTGCTCGATGACCACCGGCGCCGTACCGACGGCGCGGTGCAGCAGCGTGGCG
>DATEJJ010000909.1:0-2287 GCA_035278125.1 Rugosimonospora sp. | reverse complement strand
CATCGAGGCGTACCGGGCGGCCGGTGAGGCGTTGCCCGCGATGCCGGTCGCGCACGGCCTGGGACTGGGCTTCGACCCGCCCGTGGTCACCGCGGCGCTGCCGGCTACCGCCGCCGGCGAGCGGCTCGAACCGGGCATGGTACTCGCCGTGACCGGCTACATCTGGCAGCCCGGTGTGGGTGCGGTCCTCGGTCAGGAGGCGGTACTCATCACCCCGGACGGGTACGAACTGCTGTCCGCCGCACCGTTCTGGCGGTAAGGGAGATACGCCACATGCCCGATACTCCACGACCGTCCGCGGAGGACATCGTCCTGTACCGGAAGGACCCCGCGAGCCGGATCGCGACGATCACCCTCAACCGGCCCGACCAGCTCAACGCGCCCACGATCGCGGCCCGCCTGCGGTACGCGGATCTGTTGCAGCGGGCCAGCATCGACGAAGATGTCAAGGTACTTGTCATCCGGGGCGAGGGGGAGGACCTCGGCAGCGGCGCGGACATCCCGGAGGTGCTGGAGGCCGTTGCCGCGCCCACCGACGGCCCCCTGCTGCGGGAGTGGGGGCTGGACGAGGGCGACGTCCACTACCCGCCACCCGGCTCGTACCGGCGCGGCGCGCAGCTCAGTTCGTGGTACGCCAGCACGCGATCCGGCTGCCGGAGTCTCCAGGAGTTCAAGAAAATCAGCATCCTGGAGGTGAAGGGCTACTGCTACGGCTGGCACTTCTACCAGGCCGCCGACGCCGACCTCGTGATCTCCTCCGACGACGCGCTGTTCGGCCACCCCGCCTTCCGGTACGCCGGTTGGGGCCCGCGGATGTGGACCTGGGCCCAGATGATGGGTCTGCGCAAGTTCCAGGAGATGGTCTTCACCGGGCGCCCCTTCACCGCCCAGCAGATGTACGAGTGCAACTTCGTCAACAGCGTGGTACCCCGGGACCAACTCGAAGCCGAGGTCGAGAAGTACGCGCTGGCCTGCTCCCGTACCCGCCCGACGGACGCGGTGTTCGCGCAGAAGACCTTCTTCGAAGTCATGAAGCAGTACCAGGGCGAGTACATGGGCAGCGTCCTCACCGGCCTGCTCGAATCGCTCGGCCGCTTCGTCCGGCCGGACACCAGTGACCTGATGCTCGACGAAGGCGTCATCGACGCCGGTGTCAACAACGCGGTCAAGGACAACGACAGCCAGTTCCCACCGGACTTCCGGCTCAGCAAGTCGGGCCGCGGGCATGCCGCGGGCTAGCGAGCCGCCGTTGCGCGGCTACCTGGTGGTCGACCTGTCCTCGGGGATGGCCGGTGCCTACTGCACCAAACTGCTGGCCGACGGCGGCGCCGAGGTGGTCAAGGCGGAACCGCCGGAGGGGGACCGGCTGCGCTCCTGGTCGGCGTCGGGCGCCCCGATCCCGCCGGGGTCGGACGGTGCGCTGTTCAGCTTCCTGGCCGGCGGCAAGCAGAGCGCGGTCGCCGACCCCGACCGTACCGAGGATCTGCGCCACCTCGCGGACCTGCTCGACGCCGCGGACGCGGTGATCTGGTCGCCGGGTTCGCGGCTCGCCGAACACCCGTCACTCGCTCCGGCACAGCTGCGCCGGTCGCACCCCCGCCTCACCGTCACCGCCATTACTCCATTCGGCCTGGACGGACCGTGGCGCGACCGCCCGGCCACCGAGTTCACCCTGCAGGCGTGGTCCGGCGGGATCGTCGGCCTGGGCCGCGGTACGCCCGACCGGGCACCCGTGCACGTGGGCGGTCAGGTCGGCGACTGGCTCTCCGGCGCGTACGCCGCCGCGGGGACGATGCTCTCCTGGCTGCGCCGCGGCGACAGCGGTCCGGGCGAGCTGGTGGACCTGTCCATGCTCGAAACGCACATCCTGTGCCTCACGTACTATCCGGTCACGTTCTTCGAGCAGCTGGGCCGGCCGTGGCGGACCACCCGCTCGGTCTTCGTGCCGGGGGTGTCCGCGGCCAAGGACGGTCTGGTCGCGCTGGGCTGCGCGACGGCGCAGCAGTGGTTCGACCTCTGCGTCATGGTCGACCATCCCGAGTGGACAGACGACGACCGGCCCGTGTCCATCAGCGAGCGTGCGGCCGAGCGGGCGCCGGTCCTCGCGGAGTGGATCGCCAGCCGGACGATCGCCGAGGTCTGCGAGCTGGCGAGCGCGTTCCGCATCCCGCACGCGCCGGTCGTCAACGGCGCCACCGCACCGATGCTGGAGCACTTCCAGGCGCGCCGGTCCTTCCGTACCAATCCCCGGGACGGTTTCGTGGAACCTGACGCGCCCTACCGCCTG
>DATEJJ010000908.1:0-3053 GCA_035278125.1 Rugosimonospora sp. | reverse complement strand
GGGTGCGCTGCGCGGGCTGAGCCTGGCGCTGGGCGGCTGGCTGCCGCTGGTGACCGTGCTGGCCGCCGCGCCCTGGCTGGTGCGGCACGGGGTACGCGCGGGCGCGGTGCTCGGCGCCGTGGTGTACGTGACGCAGGCGCTGCAACCGGCCCTGCACACGCTGGTCGAGGGGGTGGCCGGGGGCGGGTTGCGGCTCACGGTGACCCTGGGCCGGCTGCTGGAGACGGGTACCCCGCCCGCCGTACCGGCACCGTCCACCGTCGACCGGCCGGAGGGTGGGGGGTTGGTGCTGCGCGGGGTCACCTTCCGGTACGGGCCGCACGCGCAGCCGGTGGTGGACCGGCTGGACCTGGCGGTACCCGAGGGCGGGCACCTGGTCATCGCGGGGGCCAGCGGGATCGGCAAGTCCACCCTCGCCGCGCTGATGTCCGGGCTGCTCCCCCCGGACGCGGGGGAGGTGCTGCTGGGCGGGGTACCGGCGGGTGCGCTGCCGGCGCCGGTACTGGCCGCGCACCGGGTACTCATCCCGCAGGAGGCGTACGTGTTCACCGGTACGTTGCGGGACAACCTGGCGTACCTGCGCCCGGGGGTACCGGCCGGCGAGCTGGACGCGGCCGTGGCCGCGCTGGGCGCCCGGGAACTGGTGGACCGGCTGGGCGGGTACGGGTCGGTCGTGGAGCCGGGTGCGCTGTCCGCGGGCGAGCGGCAGCTGCTCGCCCTGGTGCGCGCGTACCTGTCCCCGGCCCGGCTGGTGATCCTGGACGAGGCCGGCTGCCACCTGGACCCGGCCGCCGAGGCGCGGGTGGAGCGGGCGTTCGCGGCCCGCCCGGGCAGCCTGGTGGTGATCGCGCACCGGATCAGCTCGGCCCGCCGCGCCGGCCGGGTGCTGCTGCTGGACGGGGTACGCCCGGAGCTGGGCAGCCACGCGGAGCTGATCCGCCGCTGCCCCGGGTACCGGGAGCTGGTGGGCCACTGGGACGGGTCAGAACCAGCCGGCCTCCTGGGCGATGTGCACGGCCTCGATGCGGGTACGGGCGCCGGTCTTGGCGATGATGCGGGACAGGTAGTTGCGCACCGTACCCGGGGATAAGCCCAGCTTGGTGGCGATCTCCTTCACCGGCGCGCCGAGCGCGGCGGCCTGCAGCACCCGGATCTCCTGCCCGGTCAGCGGGCTCTTGGCGCGCAGCGCGGCCGCGACGAGGTCGCCGTCGAGGACCGGCTCGCCGCGGTGCAGCCGGCGGATCCCGTCCACCACCCGCTCCGGCGCCACCGTGTGCGCGAGGAAGCCGACCTGCGGCGAGGAGCCGGCCAGCCGCGCGCCCAGCGCACCGGAGCGCCGCGGGTCGACCAGCACCAGGGTGCGGCTGTCCGGGACGGTCAGCGCCGGGTGCTCGGCCAGCGGTACCCGGTGCGACCCGAGCAGGTCGAGGTCGAGCACGGTCACGTCGGGCCGCCCCGCCCAACCGTCCGCGAGCAGCCCGTCGAGGCTGTCGTGCTCGGCGACGACCTCGATGTCGTCCTGTGTGGACAGTACGAAGCGCAGCGCGCCGCGCAGCAGCCCCCCAGGCATTGCCAGCAGCGTACGGATCACCCGCCGCCCTCCCCAGCTGGTGCGATCGTACCCACGGGTAATCATGTGCGCACTAAACGTGGTTGAAATATTGAAACATAAGGCGGGTGTGTGCGCTGTGCCCTGCGCGGGGCGTGTCAGATTGGTTATATCCAGCCGGCGTCGCGGGCCAGGCGGATTGCCTGCATACGGTTACGGGTGCCGGTCTTGCGCAGGATCGACCAGACGTGGTTGCGTACCGTCCCATCTGTCAGGTACAGCGACCGCGCGATCGCCTTGGTCGGCAGGCCCTCCGCGGCGAGGTTGAGCACCTCCCGTTCCCGCGCCGTGAGCGGGTTGTCCGCGGCGGCCAGCGCCGCCCGGGCCGTGTCCGGGTCGATGACCCGGTCCCCGCCGGCCACCCGCCGGATCAGCTCGGCCAGCTCCTCCGGCGGCTGCTCGGTACTGGTGAACCCGCGCACCCCCGCCTCCAGCGCCTGCCGCAGCAGGCCGGGCGTCTGCTTCTCGGCCAGCGCCACCAGGGCGCAGCCGGGCACCGCGTCGACCAGCCGGCGGGCGGTCTCCAGCCCGGCCCGCTCGTCCTGCGCGAGGTCGACCAGGATGACGTCGGGCCGCGCCTGCTGTGCGGCCACGGCCACGTCCCGGCGCGGCCCCACCTCGCTGACGGCCAGGTCGCCCTCGTGCGAGAGCACCGCCCGCAGCGCGCCGCGCAGCAGGCCCAGTTCCGACACGATCAGTAAACGGATCACCGCCCTGTCTATCGCGACCCCGCCACGGAACGTTACAGAAAGCCCAACCGTCCACTGTGGATAGCGCGTCCTGCGGCGCCGGGCGCAGCCGGCGCCAGCCAGCGCAGTTGGCTAGCGCAAGCAGCGCCCGATACCTAACATGACCTCGGGGCCGGTTCACACCGCCACAGGGCTGCGGGCCTTTCTCGCCCGCCTGGCGGTCACCAACGTTTCGTCATGCACGCCGCTCGGGCGCGCCTGCGCGACCCGACCGGCAAGGAGGATGGATGCGCATATTCAGTACCGTGCGCCCGCGTACCCGATGGGTGACTTCCGCCGGCGCCGCGGCGCTGCTGGCCGCCACGGGGCTGTGGGTCGCCGGCCCGGCCGGCGCGGCCACCGGCTGCCAGGTCACCTACCAGACCGACCAGTGGACCGGCGGGTTCACCGCCTCGATCACCCTCAACGTCGGCCCGACCGCGGTCAGCGCCTGGACCCTGACCT
This sequence comes from Rugosimonospora sp., assembly GCA_035278125.1. Lineage (GTDB taxonomy): Bacteria > Actinomycetota > Actinomycetes > Mycobacteriales > Micromonosporaceae > DATEJJ01. The sequence goes on along the minus strand of DATEJJ010000908.1, from coordinate 251 downwards.
GGAGCTACACCGCCGGCCAGCAGGTCAGCAGCGCGTGGAACGCCACGGTCGGCCAGAGCGGCGGCGCGGTCACCGCGCGCAACATGTCCTACAACGGGCAGGTCGCGGCCGGCGGCTCGGTGCAGTTCGGCCTGCAGGGCACGTTCACGGCGGCCAACCCGGCGCCCACCGATTTCGCGCTCAACGGCACCGCGTGCGGCGGCGCCGGCACGCCGTCGCCGACCGCGGGCAGCCCGAGCGCCGCGCGGAGT
>DATEJJ010000907.1:0-3528 GCA_035278125.1 Rugosimonospora sp. | reverse complement strand
GTCGCCGAGCCGGGCCGGCTGACCGCACTGGCCTCGGCGCGCCCCGAGGACGCGGCCGTGATCATCGACAGGCTGGGCCGGTACGGGGAAACCGCCGCCACCTGGGGTCCCTACCGGATCGCCGGGGTGGCCAAACCAGCGGTGCGCGAACGGATCCTGGTCGCCGACCACGAGGCTGACCTGTTCGCCGGCCCGCTGCGTGCGGTGATCGCCGGCGGTACGGCGGCCGGCGACGACGCGGTCCGGCGGGCGATGACGGCCGCCGTGGCGAGCGACCTGGTCGGGCTGGACCACCACATCGAACGCGATGGCCGCAACCTGTCCGGCGGCCAGCGGCAACGGGTCCGGCTGGCCCGGGCCCTGCTCGCCGACCCGGAGATGCTTCTCGCGGCCGAGCCCACCTCGGCGGTGGACGCGCACACCGAGGCGGCGATCGCCGAGCGGCTGACCGCGGTCCGGGCCGGGCGCGGCACCCTGCTGGCCACCACCTCGTCGGTGCTGCTGGACCGGGCCGACGTGGTGCTGTACCTGGTCGACGGCCGGGTGGCCGCGTCCGGGACGCACCGCGAGCTGCTGGACCGCGAACCCGGATACCGCGCCCTGGTCAGCCGCGCGTTCAGCGCGGACGACGACGCCTTCGCCGCGGCGAGGCAGGCGCGTTGAGTACGGTCAACCTACCGATCGCGGATACCCGCCAGGTGGCCCGGGCGGCCGGCCGGCTGATCGCGGCCGACAAGCGGGCCGTGGCCGCCACGCTCCTGCTCAACGTGCTGGCCGCGGCGGCCGCCCTGGGCGCGCCGTACCTGCTGGGCCGGATCATCGACGCGGTCGCCGGTGTACGCGGCGCCGGTGCCCGGATCGATCTGCTGGCCGCCGCCGTCCTGCTGTGCGCGGTGGCCCAGACGCTGCTCGCGCGGTGGGCGTTGCTGCTCGGGTACCGGTTCGGCGAGCGCACCGCGGCCCGGATCCGGACCGGCTTCCTGTCCCGCGCGCTGAGCCTGCCCGCCGCGCAGATCGAGCGGGTGGCGCCGGGCGACCTGGCCGCCCGTGGCACGACCGATGTGGACGCCGTCGCCAGCACCTTGCGGGACCTGCTGCCCGGCGTGTTCGTGGCCGGCATGCAGGCGCTGTTCCTGGTCGGCGCGGTGTTCGTGCTCGACCCGCTGCTGGGCGTGGCCGGACTGCTCGGGCTGTCCGGCATCGTGATCACCGGCCGCTGGTACCTGCACCGGGCCCGGACCGCGTACCTGGAGGAGGGCGCGGCCAACTCGGAACTGGCCGACGAACTGGCCGCGACCACCGCCGGGGCGCGCACCATCGAGGCATTCCGGCTGCACCGGTCCCGGCTGGCCGCGGGCGGGGCCGCGATCGCCCGGACCAAACGCAGCCGGCTGGCCACCCTGCGACTGCGCTCGGTGTACTTCCCCGCCGCCGAGGGCTCCTACAACGTCCCGGTCGTGCTCGTCCTGCTGATTGGCGGCCTGCTCTACCTGCATGGCCAGATCACGCTCGGCACCGTTGCCGCGGCCACCCTGTACCTGCGGCAGCTGATCGGGCCCATGGACTCCATCCTGATCTGGCTGGAGCAGTTGCAGAGCAGCAGCGCATCGTTCGCCCGGGTCGAGGGGCTGGCCGCCCTGCCACCCGCCCCGGCGACGGCTACCGCTGTGCCGGCAAGCGACCGTATCGAGGTGACCGGCGTCCGCTACGCGTACCCGGGCGGCCCGGACGTACTGCACGACGTGGATCTGACCGTCCAGCCCGGCGAACGGTTGGCGATCGTCGGGCTGTCCGGAGCCGGCAAGTCCACCCTCGGCCGGTTGCTGGCCGGAGTGGACCACCCGCACACCGGCACCGTCACGGTGGGCGGCGTCACGGTGGCCGACCTGCCGCCGGACCTGCTGCGCCGCCAGGTGGTCCTCGTGACACAGGAGCACCACGTCTTCCGCGACACGCTGCGCGACAACCTCATCGTGGCGGCGCCCGACGACCGGCTGCGCGAAGCGCTGCGCACCGTCGGCGCGGACTGGGCCGCCGACCTGGACACCGACCTGGGCGAACACCCACCGACCGGCGCCCAGGCCCAGCAACTGGCGCTGGCCCGGGTACTCCTGGCCGACCCGCACACGGTGATCCTGGACGAGGCGACCGCGCTACTGGACCCCCGGGCCGCCCGGGCGGCGGAACTGGCGCTGGCCGCCGTACTCCACAACCGCACCGTGATCGCCATCGCCCACCGCCTCCACACGGCCCACGACGCCGACCGGATCGCGGTGATGGACGCCGGCCGCATCATCGAACTGGGCACCCACCACGACCTGATCACCAGGCACGGCCCGTACGCCGCGCTCTGGCACCAGTGGCACGGTGACGATGATGACTAGCGGCGGACGTACCAGCGCCTGACGGTCTTGTCGGCTCCGGTGGTGAGCAGCAACTGCCCGTCGGGCGTGAACGTCACGTCGGTGACCCTGCCGGTGTGGCCGGTCAACTGGGTGAGGCCCTGCCCGGTGGTGGCGTCGAACACCGCCGGTAGGCCGTCCTTCCCCACGGCAGCGATGAGGTTGCCGTCGGGGCTGAACACCGGATCGCCCTGCACCGGCGCGGTCAGCACGGCGCGGAGCTTGCGGGTGGCGAGGTCGAAGAGGCGCAGAGCTCCGCCGGCGTTCGTCGCGTACGCGGTGGAGTTGGTCGTGAAGCCCGCGAAGGTCCCGGCGTCGGCGACGGAGGCCAGCAGTCTCCCGTCAGGCGCGCTCCTCAGCTCGAAGCCACCCTTGCCGCTGGGCTGCTGATCGACGAACGCCTTACCGTCCGGGCTGATCCACAGCGGGAACCAGGCGTTGGTCAGCGTGGCTGTGGCCCTGCCGCTGGCCACGTCCCATACCTTCGTCACACCTCCAGCAGCGCCCGTCACGAGCACCTTCCCGTCCCGGCTGAACTGCATGCTCTGGATCCCGTCGCTACGGTTGTCCAGGGTGGCCAGTAGCCTGCCGCTGGACGCCTCCCACAGCCGGATCGGCGCGTCGAACGGGTGACCGGAGGCGAGCATGCTGGCGGTGGCGATGATGCGGCTGTCCGGGCTGAACAGCATGTACGCGGCGCCCTGGTGGCCGGGCAGCGTGGCCACCTGCTCGGCACTTGAGGTTTTGCGCAATGAGACGACCGTCGAGCCACCCGACTGGAGGCCCAGCGGCGTGCCGTTGACCGTGGTGACCTTACGGTCGCCGTCGAAGGAGGCGCTGGCGACGGTGCTGCCGTCGGGGCTGAAGGCCACCCCGTTGTCCGTGTCGAACCTCGCCAGATGCTGGCCTGTCCAGGCGTTCCACACCTCGGCGACCTGCGCGGCGGCCGGGTTCGCCGGCGGGTCGAGCGTGACCACCCAGCGACCGTCCGGACTCAGTTCGGCTGACTCGATCGGGCCGTCGTGGTTCAGCGTGACCGTCCCGAACGCCTCTCCGAAACTCGGCGCCCGGGAACTGGATGAGGAGTCCTGGCTCTGGTTCGCCAACGCATACGCGATGCCGATCG
>DATEJJ010000906.1:0-4028 GCA_035278125.1 Rugosimonospora sp. | reverse complement strand
CTGAGTGCACTGTGGACAGTCAGGTGCCGACGATGCGATGGGAACCGTCATGACGTCACTGGTCGATGTGTCCAGCTACCTGCCGCCGACCGTGCCGGTCACCGACCTGCGGGCCGGGTTGGGCCTCACCGACGATCAGGTCCGGCGGTTCCGCCGGCTCTACGGGCTGGCCGACATCTGCCAGGCACCCGGCCAGCCGGAGGCGGAGCTGCTGATCGCGGCCGCCGCGAAGCTGGAGTCGCTGCGCGGGCAGGAGGAGCGGGTGCGCTACGTCATCCGCGCCAAGGGGCTGAGCAGCACCGCGCCGTACCCGGCGAGCCCGCTGCGCGAGGCCGCCGCGGCGCTCGGGCTCACCCGGGCGCAGGTCTTCGCGGTCGCCGACCACGGCTGCGCGAGCGGCCTGCTGGCGGTGCACGTGGCGGCGACCCTGCTGGCCGAGGACGGCGACCCGGACGCCCTGGCGCTGGTGCTCTGCGGGGACAAGACGTTCACGCCGTTCACCCAGTGGGTACCGGATGTGACGATCATGGGCGAGGGTACCGCGGCCGTACTGGTGGGCACCGGCACCGGCCGCGACCGGATGCTGGGCTACGCCGCGCGCATCCACGGGCGGCTGGACGGCGTGGTGGACATGACCCCGGAGATCACCAGGTTCGCCCGGCACATCTACCAGGACGCGCTGGCCGAGGTGGTCGCCGGGGCGCTGGCCGAGGCGGGGCTGACCGCCGCCGACATCGACCTGGTACTGCCGCACAACGTCAACCGGGTGTCCTGGACCATCGCGGCCGGCACCCTCGGCATCCCGAAGGACCGGCTCTTCCTCGACACCATCGCCCGGACCGGGCACTGCTTCGGCGCCGACCCGTTCATCAACTACCAGCGCGTCCGCCAGCTGGGCCTGCTGCGGCCCGGCGACCGCTACCTCATGACCTCGGCCGGTCTGGGGCAGACCTTCGCGGCCATGGTTTTCCAGCACTAGCCGAACCAGGGATGGTTGTCATGCGCGAGAGTCCTGCGGACTTCAACAGCCGGATCAAGACGATGCTCGCCGGTACGCCGGACGCGTCGCTGGTCTTCCTCGGCAACTTCGAGGTGGAGGAGCAGTGGGGGCGCGGGGAACACCGGCTACCGCGGTTCTCCAGCGAGAAGGGCACCGCGGTGGTCCACGCCATGGACGAGTTCGCCCTGCTGCTGGCCGGGCCGGGCGACCACGTCGTACTGCGCTCCGCGCCGGACGAGGGGTACCTCGACTACCTGCGGGGCCTCGGTATCGCCCTGCCCGGGCTGCACGTCGCGGCGCCGTACCGGCGGAGCGCCACGGTCACCGAGGCGGCGCTGGCCGATCCGGTACTGCTGGACCGGCTGGCCGCGCTCGCCGGTGCCGGCTGCCGGCTCGCCCCGCACGGGGTGTCGGCGAGCGAGGAGCTGCTGGCGGAGCGCACCGGTCTGCCGCTGATGGCACCGCCGGCGCCGGTCTGCCGGGCGGTGAACAGCAAGATCTACAGCCGGCGCGTGGCCGACGAGGTGGGCCTGCGGCAGCCTCCCGGCTGGGTGTGCGAGACCGTCGGCGACCTGGCGCGGGTACTGCCGCACGGGTCGGCGCGGTTGGCGCAGGGGTACCGGCTGGTGCTCAAGGAGGCGTTCGGCGTGTCCGGCAAGGGCCTGGCCGTGCTCGACCGGCCGCACCGGCTGGAGCGCCTGTACCGGATGATCGAACAGCGGGCGGGCGGGTCGCCGGACGCGCCGGTCGCCTTCGTGCTCGAACAGTGGGTCGACAAGCAGGCCGACCTCAACTACCAGTTCACCGTCGGGGTGGACGGCTCGGTGCACTTCGACGCCGTCAAGCAGGCCATCACCGAGCAGGGTGTCCACAAGGGACACCTGATGCCGGCCGACCTGTCCACCGCGCAGTACCACACCCTGGTCGCGGCGGCCGACCTGCTCGGCAAGCGGCTGGCCGCGGACGGCTATTTCGGCGTGGTGGGGGTGGACGCGCTGGTCGAGCCGGATGGGGAGATCTACCCGGTCATCGAGATCAACGCCCGCAACAACATGTCCACCTACCAGGTGCGGCTGCAGGAGCGGTTCGTCGGCCCGGGCCAGCGGGCGATGGCCCGGCACTACCCGGTGCGCCTCGACGCGGCGGTGGGCTTCACCGCGGTGGCCCGGGCCCTCGGCGACCGGCTGCTGCGCGCGCCCGGCGGGCACGGGCTGCTGGTCAACAACTTCGCCACCGTCAACGCCGCGGCCGGCGGCGACGGACCGTTCGACGGCCGGCTGTACGGCATCGCCGTCGCGGACTCGCCCGGCGGGCTGGGCGACATCGACGCCGACGTCCGGGCCCGGCTCGCCAACCTCACGGGAGCCATCCATGGCTGACGAACTGTACGTCCAGGGTGTGCCGGTCACCGAGATCGTGCACCGGTTCGGTACGCCGCTGTACCTCTACGACGGCGCCGAGCTGACCCGGCGGATCGACGAGCTGCGCCGGGTCGCGCACCCGCGGCTGGAATTCTTCTACTCGCTGAAGGCCAACCCGAACCTGTCGATCTGCATGCTGCTGCACCGCTGCGGCGCGCGCGCCGAGGTCTCCTCGATGGCGGAGCTGCTGACCGCGCTGCGTGCCGGTGTGCCGCCCGCCGACATCCTGTTCCTCGGCCCGGGCAAGAGCCGGGCGGAGATCGCGGCCTGCCTCGACCACCGGATCTTCGCGCTGATCTGCGAGTCGTTCGGTGAGCTGGCGGTGGTCGACGAGCTGGCCGCCGAGCGTGGCATGGTGGCGCCGGTGGCGCTGCGGGTGAACCCCGGGTTCGCGGTGAAGGGCAGCGGCCTGACCATGGGCGGCAAGCCGCGGCAGTTCGGTATCGACGAGAGCCAGCTGCTGGCCGACCCCGGAGTGGCCACCCGGTACCGGCACCTGCGGCTGATGGGCGTACAGGTCTACCTCGGTACCCGGATCCTGAGCGAAGACTCAGTCGTGGAGAACACCACGCGCATCTTCGAGCTGGCCGAGCGGCTCGCCGCGCAGATGGGCTTCCCGCTGGAGCTGACCGACATCGGCGGCGGTCTCGGGGTCGCCTACTTCGACGGTGAGCGCGACCTCGACCTCGACGCGCTGGGCGCCGGGCTGACCCCGGTGGTGTCCGCCTTCGCCGCGCGCCACCCGCAGACCCGGCTGGTCATGGAGCTGGGCCGGTTCCTGACCGCGACCGCGGGCACCTACGTGACCAGCGTGCGGTATGTGAAGTCGTCGATGGGTGAACGCTTCGCCGTGGCCGACGGCGGTACCAACCACCACATGGCGGCGGTGGGTATCGGCTCGTTCGTCCGGCGCAACTTCCCGATCCGGCTGCTCAACCGGCTCACCGAACCGGCCACCGGCGACTGGCACATCGCGGGGCCGCTCTGCACGCCCAACGACCTGCTCGGCAAGAACGTGCCGCTGCCCGAGGTACGGCCCGGCGACCTGATCGGCGTGCTGCGCTCCGGCGCGTACGGGCCCAGCGCGTCGCCGGTGAACTTCCTGAGCCACGGGCACCCGGCCGAGGTGCTCGTACACGCCGGGGAGGCGTACCTGATCCGGCGGCGGGACCTGCCGGAGGACCTGTTGCGGGCGCAGCCGCGCTACGACTTCGACCCGGTGGCCAGCCGGGCCGCCATCAGCTGACGGATACGGAAGGACTGATCCGACCATGGTTGACCACCTCACCACGGGAGCACCGGCGCCGGAGCGGGTCCGGGTCGTCGAGGCGATCCTGGACCGGCTGCCCCTGGTGCTCGGCGCGCAGACCGGGCCGGTCACCGAGGACGCCAAGCTCTTCGACGAGCTGGGCCTGGACTCGACCGGCGTGCTGGACCTGATGCTCAAGCTCGAAGAGGCGCTCGGCATCGAGTTCGACACGGACAACCTGCAACTCGACCACTTCGAGTCGGTCGGCACGCTGGCCGACTTCGTGGTGGCCGAGATGGGCGGGTGACGTGTTCCGGGCCGCCGCCCCGGCGGCTGCCGGCGCCGGGCCGGCCGACCG
>DATEJJ010000905.1:0-4132 GCA_035278125.1 Rugosimonospora sp. | reverse complement strand
GCAGCCGCCACTCGGCCCCGGCCACGCCGAACGCGACCAGCGTGGCCAGGAACACGACCGGCTGTGCCATCAGCGCGTCGCGTACCGCGCCGGAGGCGAGCCCGGCCAGGTCCAGCCGGGCGGCCGCGGCGTGATGGGCGTGCTCGCCGGCATTGCCGGCGAACACGGTGTCGAGCGCGTTCACCACCATGACGAGCGGGATGAACAGCGGCGCGCAGAGCACGGACACCAGGACGGCCCGGCCCGCCGGCCGGTCCTCCCGGATGCCCAGCGGCCGGGCGAGCCGGGCCGCCAGGAGGGCGGCGGCCAGCGCGAACGGTACGCCGATCATCGCGTCGCGCAGCAGCACCGGCAGGTGTGCGGCCAGGGTCAGTGGCTGGGCACTGCCCAGCAATTCGGTGGCATGCCGCCACAGGCTGGCGGTGACCGCGATGGTCACCGCGAGGATGCCGTACTCGGACAGCGAGTACGGCCGGGCGTGCCCTGGTCTGGCCAGGACACCGCCCGGATGGTGCGTGTTCAGATGTCGTCGCACGTGGGGGCCCCTTTCGCGTATCGTGCTTCGTGCGTTCCTTCCGCGCCGCCGGACCCGGGTACCGGCAGGCACACCGGGTACCCCCGGGCGTGGTGTACCGCCCGGGTGCGCGTCAGCGGAGCGGAGAGGCGTTGGGCGCGCGGCCCGTTGACTGATCGGCCAGTCAGGGGTTGTGCGCGTGGGCGGGAGCCTGCCCGGGAAGCGGGATCTCCAGCGCCCTGGTGCCGCTCGGCCGGCTCCAGTCGACCCAGATCGGGTCCTGGCCGGAGATGTCGGCGCTGGGCAGGTCGTAGTAGAGCAGCCCGGACACCCCGTTGCCGGCGGCGAGGCGGGGCAGGTCGCCGAAGGTGTTGGAGATCGGCGTCCAGGTCTTGCCGTCCTTGGCGGTGCGGACGGTGAACTCCTGGGCCGCGTGCAGCGAACCCGTGGTACCCGTCGTATTGAGCACCGTCACCGTGATGGCGAGCCGCTCGTCGCCGGCGGCCGGCATGCCGGGGTTCATCGCGGGCGGCATCTGGTACCCGCCCGTCTGTGGCATGTCCATGCTCAGCCAGCCGGCGTCGCTGACCGACGCGTTGAGGCCGTCCAGATTGGCGGAGGCTTCCGCCTGCGGCAGCGGGCGGTCGCGCACCAGCAGCGCGAACTGCACCAGGCCGAGGCTGCTGAACACGAGCGCGAGCGCGGTGAGCACCGTGACCGCGCGGTGGCGGCCCAGCCAGCGCACGAGCCGGCGGGCGAAGGCGGTGGGCGATCCCGGCATGAGACACCTACCTAGCGGGTCCGGGGGATGCAGGCGCGGTGCGCCTTTCGCGTATTGACGGTATCCACATGCAACAGTTGCGGGAATGATGGAAAGCCCCTAGCGGTACGGGCGGCACCTAGGGCACGACACGCGCCACCCGTCAGAGGCGCCGGGCCCAGACCAGGCGGCTCCACGCGCGCGACGGCCCGGGTTGGCCGCCGGCCAGGGGTGCCGAGCCGAGCAGGCGGAACCCGCCCGCGGCGAGCAGCAGCTCCAGTTCCCGGGCCAGGAAGAAGCGCAGCGGGTGGGACTCCTCGATGTGCTCGACCAGCCGGCCGCCGTCCAGCAGCCACAACCGCATCCGCAGCTCGTACACCTGGGTGTCGACGTCGAGCGCACCGGTGGTCGCGCGGATCAGTTGCTGGTCCCCGTCGGTCACCACGGTCACGCCGCCCAGCGCGCCGTCGCGCAGCACCACCACGCCGTCGAGGATGTCGAACAGCAGGATGCCGTCCGGGCGCAGGTGCCGGTGGGCCGCGCCGAGCGCGGCGAGCAGACCCTCGGTGGTCACCTGGTACCCGAGCACCGAGAACATCATCGTGACCGCGTCGAAGGTACGGTCCAGCGCCAGGTCCAGCAGGTCCGACTCGACCACCTCGGCGCGGCCGTCGAAGCGGGCCAGGCGGGCACGGGCCGCCGCCACCATGGTGGGCGAGCGGTCCACCCCGGTGACCGCGTACCCCGACTCGGCGAGCAGTTCGAGGTGGCGGGCGGTACCGCAGCCCAGGTCGAGTACGGAGTCCACAGGGGACTGGTCGCGGAGCACCCCGCGCAGTTGGGCCACCTCGGCCGGGTAGTCCTTGTTGTGGTGCCAGCGGTCGTACCAGCTGGCGTGCAGCGGGCTGAAGATGGTCGCGGACGTCATGGTGCCCTCCGTCTCATGTGGAGTGTCCGGTGCGGCGGGCCCAGACCAGCCGGAACCGCTCCCGGCCGGGCGGCGCGTCCCCGCCCTGCAGCGGTGCCGAGCCGAGCGGCTGGAAGCCCGCGACCTCCAGGAACATGTCGATCTCCCGGGGCAGGAAGTAGCGCAGCGGGTGTACCTCGCTGTCCTCCTCGACCACCCGGTCGTCCTCGACCAGCCACATCCGCAGCGACAGCTCGGATATCTGCTCCTCCCGGTGCAGCTGGTCGGTGTACGCGCACAGCAGCTGCCGGTCCCCCTCGGGTACCGCCGCCAGGCCGCCGTCACGCGCGGGTCCGGTCAGCACGGCGTAGGCGTCCAGCAGGTCGAAGACGAGCACCCCGCCCGGGCGCAGCCGGCGGTGGGCCGCGCGCAGCGTGGCGAGCACGGACTCGTTGCCCACCTGGTAACTGATCAGCGCGAACATCATGATGACGGCGTCGACCGGTTCGGCCGGCGGCAAGGCGAACAGGTCGGCCTCCAGCACGGTGGCGGTGGTGGCGAACCGGGCCAGGCGCCGCCGGGCCGCGGCCACCATGGCCGGCGACCGGTCCACCCCGGTCACCGTGTACCCCGCCGCGGCCAGCAGCTCCAGGTGCCGGGCGGTACCGCAGCCCAGGTCCAGCACGGTACGCACGCCACCCGCCCGGTCGAGTACCGCACGGATCTGCTCGGTCTCCGCCGGGTACGCCTTGCCCTGGTGGAACCGGTCGTACCAGGCGGCGTGCAGCCCGCGGAAGGTGTCGAACCGGGTGCCCATCAGGCGCTCCCCGCCGCCGCCAGCCGCGCGAGCACCGGTACCAGGGCGGCGGGGGGCGGTTGCCGTTCGATCTCGGCGCGCAGCCGGGAGGCACCCTGCTGGTACGCGGCGTCGGCGAGCAGCTTCTCCACCGCCTCGCGGATGGCCCCGATCCGCGCCACTCCACCCGGTAGCTCCTGGTACCGCAGGTGGATGGCGGCACCGGCGTTGGCGAGCCGGTCCGCGGTCAGTGCCGGGTCCGGCTTGCGGGTGATGGCGAGCTGGGGCGTACCGGATGCGGCCGCGGTCAACGCGGTACCGTCGCCGCACTGGTGCAGTACCGCGGCGCAGCGCGGCAGCACCAGGTGCAGCGGCGCGCCGGCGAGCACCTCGGCACTGCCGGGCCGGCCGCGCAGCAGGCGCAGCTGCTCCGTGGTGGTGACGATGACCGGCCGCACGTCCAGCGCGTCGAGCGCCGCCAGCGCCTCCTGGAACGGGTCCAGCGCGGCGGCGCCCACCTGCACGACCGCGCGGGCCGCGCTGTACCCCCAGGTGACGCAGACCCGCGGCGGACCGTCATCGTCCACATCGGAGGGTACCGGCGCCGCCCCGTTGTACGGCACGTAGCGCACCTCCCGCCACGGGTCGCGCACCGGCAGCCGCAGGCTCGGCGGCGACGGGTCGAGGGTGAGCGTGGGCGTGGTACGCACCGGGATGCCGCGCCGGCCGAACAGCCGGGCGTACTCGGGCAGCGGCTCGGGCCGGGCCACCCGCCGCTCCATCGGGCGCAGCCCCACGCCGGTGAGGTGCCGGACGTTCGGGATACCGAGTGCCGCGGCGGCCACCGCACCGGCGAACGCGCCCGTGTCGTGCACCACGAGGTCCGGCCGCCACTCCCGGGCGAACGCGATCAGGTCGTCGGCGAGCGCGTCGCCGGCGCGGGCGCAGTTGCGGCCCAGCAGCTCCACCACGGCGCGCTGCTCCTCGTCCAGGTCCTGCGGCCGCAGCGGCCAGTCGGCCGGGAAGCGGCGGTGCCCGTACACCCGCCGCACCACCGGGTTCGCCGCGTCCGCCAGGGGCGGCGGGTCGCTGCCCAGCACCACCGCGGGCAGCCCGGTCTGCACTAGGCAGTCGCCGATCTGCGGGCTGCCGGCC
>DATEJJ010000904.1:0-8220 GCA_035278125.1 Rugosimonospora sp. | reverse complement strand
CGGGCCAGCCCGCCCTGCTCGGGCGCTCCGGTGGCAGATCCGGTCCGGGTACGAACACCGGCAGGATCGCGGTCGTGTCCGCCCCGCCGGTGATCCGGGGCAGGACGGCGGTCTGGTCGTCATCGGGCGCGCGGTGCCGCGGCGGGCGGATGTCCTGGCTCATCGGCGCGGATCAACCGAGCGGCTGGGCGTACTCGAGCGCCGTCGAACCGCTGTAGGCCGGCACGGTGACATCTGCGCGATCCTCCACCTGGTACCCGAGGCCGAAGTCGCTCGCCGCCTGCCGGAACGCGCGTACCCCGTCGGACACGTCGAGCGCCGAGTGCATTGCCGCCGGGTCGCCGATGGCGGTCACGACGAACGGCGGAGAATACACCCGACCATTGAGAAGCAGTGTGTTGCCCACGCAGCGTACCGCACTGGTCGAAATCACCCGTACCCCCATAATCGACATCGCTTCGGCACCGCCCGCCCACAGGGCGTTGACCACGGCCTGGACGTCCTGCTGGTGCACCACCAGGTCGTCGGGCGTGGCGCCGGCCGGGCGGCTGCCGTCGGCCCGGCGCGGCGCGTCGTTGAGGGTCACCGTCACCGCCGGCCCGTGCATGGCGGTAAGCCCGGCACCCGGCTTGTCCTGGTCGGCCGAGTGCGCCGCGGCCGACGTGCCGGCGTCCGCGCCGCCGACCTGCTGGGTGAGCGCGTCGACCTCCCGGCGCAGCGCGGCGTCCTGCTTCTCGGTCTGGTCGATCTGCCGGTTGCGGTCCGCGATCAGGCTGCTCAACTGGGGGGTACGGTCGTCGCGCAGCGCGGTACCGCGAGCCGTGGTCGCGCTCGCGGTGAACAGGAAGCCGGCGGCCAGGGCGACCACGGGTACCAGCGCGGACCAGCCCGTCGGGCGGTTGCGCCGCCGGGGCAGCAGCGCGTTTCCGGCGCGGCGCAGAGCCTTTCCCCAGGTCGCGCCGCCGGAGGTGTACTCCACCGGTCTCCCCTTTCCCCGCGTCGCGCCCAACCGGACTACGCTAGCGGTGCTACGACATTCCCACAGGAGAGCAGCCGTGCCCAAGTCCCGTGTGCGACAGAAGAAGGTCTACACCCCGCCGGCCGAGGTGTCGCCGCGTGCCACCACGATCAGCAGGAAAAGACCCAGCCCCACGTGGGTACCGGTGACCTCGCTGGTGCTCATCTTCGTGGGTATCGGCTGGCTGGTGACCTACTACCTGTCCGGCGGCCTGTACCCGCTGGGCAGTTGGCGGTACTGGAACCTGGCCGTCGGGTTCGGTGCCATGGTCGCCTCTCTGGGCCTGCTGTCCCGCTGGCGCTGACCGCCGCCCACCCCGTTCTCGCTGGTGGGCTGCGGCCGACATCACGTTACTGGCGAGTAACAAGTCGCGTAGGCTCGGACCCCTCTGGACCACTGGTGTGGGAAGGCGGGGTTTGGGCAATGGGACCGGTGCAGTGGGTGGCTGCCCCGATCGCGTTCGCGGTGTCCTCGGTGGCGGGCGTGCTGCTGGCGCTCGCCGTACGCCGGATGCTGAAGGTCATCAGGCTGGGCCAGCCGGACCCGGAGCGGTTCACCGCCAAGGGCGCCCGGCTGCGGGTGATGCTGGCGGAGACGCTCGGGCACACCCGGATGCTCAAATGGAGCCTGGTGGGTACCGCCCACTGGTTCGTCATGGTGTCGTTCCTGCTGCTCTCCTCGCTGGTGCTGGAGGCGTACTGGGAGGTGCTCTCGCCCACCGGCGAGCTGCCCGTACTCGGGCACTGGTCGGTGTTCGGGCTGGCCACCGAGGTCTTCTCGGTGCTGGGTATCCCGGCGATCCTGGTGCTGATGGCGGTCCGGCTGGCCAACCGGCCGCGCCGGGGCCGGTCCCGGTTCACCGGGTCGACCATGTGGCAGGGGTACTTCGTCGAATGGATCATCCTGCTCGTGCTGGCCTGCGGCATGCTGATCCGCGGCTTCAAGGCGGCCAGCGGGCAGCTCCCGTTCCCCACCTGGGCCGCGCCGGTGAGCCACGCGCTGGGCGGCGTGCTGCCGGCCAGCCCGGACGCGGTCACCGTGGTGAGCCTTGTCAAGATCATCGTCTCGATGGCCTGGGTGATGATGGTCTCCACGCACGTGACCATGGGCGTGGCCTGGCACCGGTTCGCCGCGTTCGCCAACATCTTCTTCAAGCGCGACGGGTCCCCGCGGCCGGCGCTGGGTGGGCTGCGCCCGATGCTGAGCGCGGGGCGGCCGCTGGACTTCGAGACGGCCGACCCGGACCGGGACCAGTTCGGTGTGTCCACCGTGGAGCAGTTCACCTGGAAGGGACTGCTCGACTTCACCACGTGTACCGAGTGCGGCCGCTGCCAGTCGCAGTGCCCGGCCTGGAACACCGGCAAGCCGCTGTCGCCCAAGTTGCTCGTGCTCTCGCTGCGCGACCACGCGTACGCCAAGGCGCCGTACCTGATGGCCGGTGCCCCGGACGCCGGCACGCCCGACCACAGCAAGGTGAACGTGCTCGCGCTGGCCGAGGCGGCCCGGCCGCTGATCGGCGACGCGGGCGCCGGCGGCGTCATCGACCCGGACGTGCTGTGGTCCTGCACCACGTGCGGCGCCTGCGTGGAGCAGTGCCCGGTGGACATCGAGCATGTGGACCACATCGTGGACATGCGCCGGTACCAGGTGCTGATCGAGTCCAACTTCCCCAGCGAGGCCGGCGTGATGCTGCGCAACCTGGAGAGCAAGGGCAACCCGTGGGGCGCGCCGCCGGCGACCCGCCAGGACTGGACGCGCGGGCTGGACTTCCCGGTACCGCGGGTGGGCGACGGCGGCGACTTCGAGTACCTGTTCTGGGTCGGCTGCGCCGGTGCCTTCGAGGACCGCGCCAAGAAGACCACCCGCGCGGTGGCCACGCTGCTGCACGAGGCCGGCGTCTCCTTCGCCATCCTGGGCAACGGCGAGACCTGTACCGGCGACCCGGCCCGCCGGCTGGGCCAGGAGTTCGTGTACCAGATGCTGGCCGGGCAGAACGTGGCCACCCTCAACGACGCCGGGGTCAGGAAGATCGTCGCCACCTGCCCGCACTGCTTCAACACGCTGGCCAACGAGTACGGCCAGCTCGGCGGCGGGTACGAGGTGATTCACCACACCCAGCTGCTGGCCCAGCTGGTCGCCGCCGGCAGGCTCACCCCGGTGCAGCCGGTGCCGGGCGGCCTCACCTACCACGACCCCTGTTACCTCGGCCGGCACAACCGCGTCTTCACCCCGCCGCGCGAGGTGCTCGGCAAGGCCGCTGCCGGCGGCGTCACCGAGATGCCGCGCAACTCCGAGCGCTCCTTCTGCTGCGGAGCGGGCGGCGCGCGCATGTGGATGGAGGAGCGGATCGGTAAGCGGATCAACACGGAGCGCGTCGAGGAGGCGGTCGCCACCGGCGCCGGTACCGTCGCGGTGGGCTGCCCGTTCTGCATGACCATGCTCTCCGACGGCATGAACACCACGGCACCGGGCCGGGCGGAGGTCGTGGACGTGGCCACGGTGCTGCTGCGGTCCCTCAAAGCCGAGTCCACCGCCGGCTGAGCACCGGATCGGGCACAATGGTGCCGGGGTGAACGCGCTATCGATGCCACGCTGCTGACCGCTCTGCCGTTGCTGGCGTTCGTGCTGCTCACCGCGGCGAACGCGTTCTTCGTCACGGCCGAGTTCTCGCTCGTCACCGTCGACCGGGCCGCCATCGAGGCGCAGGCACAGGCGGGCGACCGCAAGGCGCGTACGGTACGCAAGGCGCTGCGCCGGCTGTCCTTCGAGCTGTCCGGCGCGCAGCTGGGTATCACGATCGCCGCGCTGCTCACCGGGTACCTCGCCGAGCCCGCGCTGAGCCGGCTGCTGGACCCGATCACCGGGCACCGCGCCGGGCTCAGCCACTTCCTGGCGCTCGCGGTCGCCAGCCTGTTCTCCATGCTCTTCGGCGAGCTGGTCCCGAAGAACGCCGCGCTCGCCCGCCCGATGCCGCTGGCCCGTGCCACGGCCGGGCCGCAGCGCATGTTCTCCCGGGTCTTCGCCTGGCTCATCCGGGGACTCAACGGCACCGCCAACTTCGTGGTGCGGCGGCTGGGGGTCGAGCCGCAGGAGGAGCTGGCCAGCGCCCGCTCCCCGGAGGAGCTGGGGCTGCTCGCCGCCATCTCGGCGCGTGCCGGCGCGCTGCCCGCGGACACCGCGCAACTGCTGCAGCGCACGATCCGGTTCGGGGACAAGCGCGCCGCCGAGGCGATGACCCCGCGGATCGACGTGGTCGCGCTGCGCGCCGACACGTCGGTGGCCGAGCTGTTGTCGACGGTACGCAGCACCGGGTACAGCCGGTTCCCGGTGTACGAGTCCACTGTGGACCTGGTGACCGGTGTGGTGAGCGTGACGCGGGCGCTCGGCGTACCCACGGCGGAGCGCCCGGCCACCTCGGTCGCCGCGATCGCCCGCGAACCCGTGTACGTCCCGGAGAGCCTGGACCTGGACGGGGTACTGGAGGCGCTGCAGGCGGCCGGCGACGAGATGGCGATCGTGCTGGACGAGTACGGCGGCACCGACGGCCTCGTCACCCTGGAGGACCTCGCCGAGGAGCTGGTCGGTGAGATCGCCGACGAGCACGACCAGGAGCCCGCCGCGTACGAAATCATCGTGCCCTCGCCGCACAGCGTCGTCGTGGACGGTGTGGTACGCGAGGACGAACTGGCCGACGTGACGGGTTTCCGGCTGCCCGAGGGTCCATATGAGACACTCGCCGGCTTCCTGATGGCCCGGCTGGGCCACATCCCGGTGCAGGGCGAGACCGTCGAGGAGCACGGCTGGGTGTTCACCGTCGAGGAGGTCGACCGCCGGCGCATCGCGCAGGTACGGGTGACCCGGCCGGAGGACGACGATGGGTAACCTGCTCATCACCGCGCTCCTGTTGCTGGGCAACGCCTTCTTCGTGGCCGGCGAGTTCGCGCTGATCGCCTCGCGGCGCACCGTGGTCGAGCCGCAGGCGGCCAGTGGCTCGGCCCGCGCCCGGCTGGCGCTGCGCGCGATGGGGCAGGTACCGCTGATGATCGCCGGCGCCCAGCTCGGCGTCACCGTCTGCTCGCTCGGCCTGGGCGCCATCGCCGAACCGGCCCTCGCCCACCTACTGGTCGTACCGTTCCACGCCGTGGGACTGCCCGGCGGCGCCGCGCACCCGGTCGCGTTCGTGCTCGCACTGGTGCTTGTCGTATTCGCGCACACCGTGCTGGGCGAGATGGTGCCGAAGAACCTGACCCTCGTCGGGCCGGAGCGGGCGGTGCTCTGGCTCGGCCCGCTGATGCTGTGGTTCTGCGTCGCCACCAAGCCGCTGCTGGTCACCATGCGCTGGCTCTCCCAGCACATCCTTCTCCTGTGGCGCATCGAACCCGCCGAAGCCGTCAAAACCGTCTACACCGCCGAGGAACTCGCCGGGCTCGTCGCCGAGTCGCGTACCGAGGGCCTGCTGGACCAGGAGGAGCACGCGCGCATCACCGGCGCGCTGGCACTGCACGAACGCACCGCCGCCGACGCGCTGCGCCCGTGGTCCGCGGTGACCACGGTGACCGAGGACGTGTCGCCCGCCGCGCTGGAGGTGCTCGCCAACCGCACTGGGCGGTCACGCTTTCCCGTGGTGGAGCGGGAGACCCGGCGGGTACTGGGTTTCATCCACATCAAAGACGTCATCGGATTCGACGACGAGCGGCGGCGGGTGCCCGTACCGTCCGATGTGGTCCGTCCCATGCCGGTGATCCCGCCGGACCGTACCCTCGCCGAAGCGCTGCTGGCCATGCGCCGCGAGCGCCGGCACATCGTGCTCGTCAGTGACGGCCGGGTACCGCTCGGTGTACTCGCGCTCGACGACGTACTGCGTGCCGTTGTCGGCGGCCGTGACCGTCAGGTACAGAGCGTCGCGCGCTGACTGCACAGCGAATTGGTCTCGCCACCGGCTTGCCGCCCGCATGGCGCCTTCCCTATCGTGGGGGATCGTTTGGTCCGGACCGTGCGCCCGAAGGGGAGTCAGTACTCGTGGCGGCATCCGTGCGTACCGCGGCGCTTCTTTTCCTGGCCGCCCTCGCCCTCGCTTTCGCAGGGACGGCGGCCTATGCCACGCCGTCCCCGTCCGAGGTCGAGAAGCAGATCAACGCACTGTGGACCCAGTCCGAACAGACCATCGAGCAGTACAACGCGGTACACGCGAGGCTCATGGACAACCAGGCGAAGCTGACCCGGCTGCACAAGCAGCTCGATCCGCTGCAGCTGCAGGTACAGATGGCCTACAGCCAGGTCGGTGTGCTCTCCGCGCAGCTGTACATGCGCGGCCCGGCCGCGACCGTGAACGCCTTGCTCGCCTCGGGCACGCCCGCCACCCTCGCCGACCAACTGAGCACATTGGACCAGATGGCCAAGCACCAGCAGGCGTCCATCGCCGACGTGCAGCAGAAGGTGGCCGACTACGACCGCCAGCGCCAGCCGCTCGACGTCCTGGTGAACCAGCTGGCCCAGCAGGACGCCGACCTCGCCGCGAAGAAGAAGACCATCACCGACCAGCTGGCCCAACTGCAGAAGCTGCGCGTGCAGGCATACGGGTCGAGTGGCGGTACGGGCGGGTCGCTCAAACCCGTCGTGTGCCCGCAGATCTACATCGGCGGCGCCGCCGGTCGTGCCGTCGCGTACGCGTGCGCGCACATCGGCGCGCCGTACAGCTGGGGTGCCGCCGGGCCGAGCTCGTTCGACTGTTCCGGCCTCGCCATGGCCGCGTGGGCCGCCGGCGGCAAGTCGCTGTACCACCAGTCGGCGGTGCAGAAGTCAGACGCGACATACGTCAGCCCCGGCAACGCGCGCCCGGGCGACCTCGTCTTCTACGGCAGCCCGCCGCACCACGTGGGAATTTACATCGGGAACGGGTGGATGGTGCACGCCCCGCACGACGGCGACCACGTACGCGAGGCACGCGTCGACTCCCTCGGCGAAACACCGTCCTACGGCCGGCCGTAGGACTACTCCTGCGTAGTCGGCCAGACCCGCCAGTTCCGGTACGAGCGGCTCGGCGTCGGCCCCCGCTGATCCTGGTACCGCGAGCCGTACACCGCCGACCCGTACGGGTGCTCCGCCGGAGACGACAGCCGGAAGATACACAATTGGCCAATCTTCATGCCCGGCCACAACGTGATCGGCAGATTGGCCACATTGGACAGTTCCAGCGTGACGTGTCCCGAGAAGCCCGGATCGATGAAGCCCGCCGTCGAATGCGTCAGCAGCCCCAACCGGCCGAGGCTCGACTTACCCTCCAGCCGCCCCGCCAACTGGTGCCCGAGCGTGATGACCTCCAGCGTCGAGGCGAGCACGAATTCACCCGGATGGAGGACAAACGCCTGCCCGTCCTGCACCTCGATCGACGACGTCAACTCGTCCTGCTGCACCGACGGGTCGATGTGCGTGTACAGGTGGTTGTTGAACACCCTGAACCACCGGTCCAGGCGCACGTCGATGCTGGACGGCTGGATGAGCGCCGGCTCGAACGGCTCGAGACGCAGTTGCCCACCCTTGAGCTCGGCCACCAGGTCGCGGTCAGAGAGCAACATCCTGGGAGAGTATCCTGCTTCCGGATTAGAACACGTGTTCGATACAGTAAGCGGATGGCAACCTGGTCCGAGTTCACCGCCGCACAACCCCGGCTGGCGGCGACGATCCGGGACCTGGTCCACCAGTACGGACCCGGTCTCGGATACCTCGCGACCGTACGCGCCGACGGCGGTCCCCGGGTACACCCGGTCTCCCCGGTGATCACGGACGAGGGGCTGTACTGCTTCCTGATGAACTCGCCGAAGCGCGACGACCTGGAGCGCGACGGCCGGTACGCGCTGCACGCCTTCCCACCCGAGGACAGCAACGACGAGGCGTACCTGTCGGGCGTCGCACGGCGGGTCACTGACTCGGCCCGGGTGGCGCAACTGGCGCAGGCGGTACGGGCGGAGGCCGGAGGGGACTGGCGGCTGTACGAGTTCGACGTACGGGTGGCGATGGTGGCCCGGCACCGCGAGCCGACGGTACCGGCGGGGTACGAGGTGTGGCGGGACCCGGCCGGGTGAGGGGGTTATGCGGGGCGCGGGCGGAACGGGTACAGTGGTCGTCGCTCGCGGGTGTAGTTCAATGGCAGAACATCAGCTTCCCAAGCTGACAGTGAGGGTTCGATTCCCTTCACCCGCTCA
>DATEJJ010000903.1:0-7416 GCA_035278125.1 Rugosimonospora sp. | reverse complement strand
CGCGCGCGGCGCGCCCGGCCCGTGCCGAAGGCCGCGGCCACCACGACGTTGTCGAGCACCGTCATGCCGCGGAAGGGCTTGACGATCTGGAAGGTACGCGCGACGCCCGCGTGCGCCACCCGCCACGGCCGGGCCCCGGTCAGGTCCCGCCCG
The DNA here is from genome assembly GCA_035278125.1 of Rugosimonospora sp. Lineage (GTDB taxonomy): Bacteria > Actinomycetota > Actinomycetes > Mycobacteriales > Micromonosporaceae > DATEJJ01. The sequence goes on along the minus strand of DATEJJ010000903.1, from coordinate 7,263 downwards.
TCCACCAGTACCCGGCCGGTGGTCGGCTTCAGGTGGCCGGTGAGCAGGTTGATGAGGGTGGACTTGCCGGCGCCGTTGGGCCCGATGACCCCGAGCAGCCGCCCCGGCTCCAGCGACAGGTCCACCCCCGCCAGCGCGGTCACCCCGCCGAACCGCCGCGACAGGTTCTGTGCCGAGAGCAACCCGCTCACAGTGTCTTCTGGTTCGCTCCGCGCGGCGCTGCTCACAGCCGGTACCGCCGGACGTTGTCCAGCAAGGAGAACCGGCGGGTGGCCAGCGCCTCCCGGGCGTAGCTGGTGAAGCCCTGCGGCAGCAGGATCACCGCGAGGATGATGAGCGCGCCGAGTACCAGCGTGTGCCCCACGGTGAAGTGCTGGCGCAGCCACTCCGAGGCGTACCCGACCGCGACCGCCCCGAGCACCGGGCCGGCGACCGTACCCGAGCCGCCCAGCACCACCATCACCACCATCAGGACGGTGATGTCCACATCGAACAGTCGCTCGGGGAAGATGGTCACCTGCTGGAAGGCGTACGCCGCGCCGATCGCGCCGGTGAGCGCCGCGGATACCGCGAAGGCGAGGGTCTTGGCGACGGTGGTGTTGATGCCCATGGCGGCGGCCGCCTCCTCGTCCTGGTGGATCGCGCGCAGCGCGTATCCGGCCGGAGTGGCCGAGATGGCCGCGGCGACCGCCACCACGGCCGCGGCCAGCAGCAGGAACAGCACGTAGAAGCCGTCGTTGCCGAGCCACGGCGTGGGCGCGGCCGGGCCGACGGTGGGGATGGTGATGCCGGCGCCGCCACCGGTGATGCTGGGCATGTTGGTGATGACCTCGCGCAGGCCCTCGGCCACGCCGAGGGTGGCCACCGCGAAGTAGTGCCCGCGTAGCCGCAGCAGCGGCCAGCCGACCAGCGCGGCGAAGGCACCGGCCACCACGGCGGCCAGCGGCAGCGCCAGCCAGAACGAGGCATGCCCGTGCACCATCGCGACCACCGTGGTGTAGCCGCCGAGCCCGAAGAAGCCGACCTGCCCGAACGAGGCGTACCCGGTGTACCCGCCGATCAGGTTCCACGCCGCGGCCAGGCCCACGAACATCAGCACGGTGCTGACCGTGCGCTCCTGCCCGGTGTACAACTGCGTCTGCAGCCCGAATCCCACCGCGAGGGCGGCCAGGCCGGCGGCCCAGCCCCAGACGGGCCTCATGCCTCCACCCGGGCCGCGTAGAAGGCGCGGCCCGCCAGGCCCTGCGGGCGGATCGCGAGCACCAGGACCAGCACGGCGAACGCCACCGCGTTGACCAGCGTGCCGGGCAGCAGCTGGCCGCCGATGCTCTCGGCCAGGCCCAGCACCAGGCCGCCGAGCAGCGCGCCGGCCGTGTTGCCCAGGCCGCCGAGCACCGCGGCGACGAAGCTGAACAGGGTGAACCGGCCGGCGTCCGCGGGGCTGAAGGTGGACACGGCGGCCACCGCCGCGCCCGCGGCACCGGCCAGCGCCGCGGCGATGGCGAACGTGAGCGCGTACACGTGCCGCGCCGGGATGCCCATCAGCCGGGCCGCGCCGCGGTCCATGCCGGTGGCCAGGATCGCCATGCCGGTACGGGTGCGGCGCATCAGGTACCCGAGCGCGAGGGTGAGCCCGACCGCGAGGAGCGCCGCGATCAGCCGGCCCACCGGCAGCCGCACGTCACCGGGGAGCGCGAGCGACCGGGCCGCGTACGCGGTGGGGATGGCCCGGTAGTCCGCGCTGTACCCGAGGATCAGCCCGTTCACCAGCAGCAGTTGCAGGCCGAAGGTGAGCAGCAGGGTGATGAAGATGGGCGCGTTGACCACCAGGTTGACCAGGTACCGCTGCACCAGGTACCCGCCCGCGAACAGCACCGCGGCGGCCGGTACGGCGGCGAGGAACGGGTCGAGCCCGACCAGCTGGTGCAGGGCCAGCGCGGTGTACGCGCCGAGCAGCACCAGCGCGCCGTGCGCCAGGTTGACGATGTTCATCACCCCCCACACCAGCGAGAAGCCCACCGCGATCAGGCCGAACATGCAGCCCTGCAGCAGCCCGTAGAGCGTGGCCTGGAGCAGCGCCGTCACTTCTTCGCCCCGGGCCAGACCAGCGGCGCCTGCGCCGCGGACGTCGGCCACACCGTCAGCGGCTTGCCGCCCTGGATCTGGATCACCGACATGGGCTTGCTCGCGTTCTGCCCGGCCGGGGTGAACTTGAGCGGGCCGAAGAAGGTCTGCACGTCCAGCGCCGCCAGCGCGTCCCGGACCGGGTTCGGGTCGGTGGTGCCGGCCTTCTCCACCGCCAGTACCAGGGCCAGGCAGGCCGCGGTCGCCTCGGCGCCGTGGTACTCCGGCTGCCGGCCGTTGAACTGGCCGGCGAAGGTACGCGCGTAGTCGGCAGCCGTGCCGAACCACTTGTCCGAGCCCTTGGCCGTGACTGTCCACTGTGTAGAGCCGAGTACGCCCTCCGCGCTCGCGCCCAGCGTCTTGACGAAGTCCGGCGTGGGCGGCGCGACGGTCTCGGCGAACCCGCCGCTCGGGTTCACGCCCAGTTCGTGCGCCTGCTTGACCAGCGCCACGCCCTCGACCAGGTGGGCCGAGCCCACGATGACGTCGGGCTTCTTCGGCTTGAGCCTGGTCAGCGCGGAGGACACGTCGGAGGTGCCGTTGGGCACGTACTCCACGCCCACCACCTGGAAACCGAGCTGTGCCGCGGTGGCCTGGCCGCCCTCGGTCACCGTCTTGGAGAACCCGTCGTCGGCGGAGACGAACGCGATCGTCTTCGGCTTCGGCGCGGCCAGGTCGCTGATCGCCTGAATCATGCTGGCCGCGTACTGCTTCGCGCCGGACAGCACGGCGAAGGTGCGCCGGTACCCCTTGGTGAAGATCGTGTCGTCGGCGCCGGAGCTGTCCGACATGACCTGGCCGTTGCGCTCGACCACGGCGGCGGCGGCCTCGGTGGTGGCCGAGCCGTACGGGCCGAGGATGAGCTTGACGCCCTTGTCGTTGAACTGGTCCACCAGTTGCCCGGCGGTGTCCGGCTTGGAGGTGTCGTCCTGGTACTGGAGTTGCAGGCGCATGGTATGGCCGCCGACGCTCACGCCGCCCTTCCCGTTGACCACCCGGGCGCACACGTCGTACCCCTCGCGGGTCAGGATGCCTTCCCGGGCAAGGGATCCGGTCAGCGACAGCGACGCGCCGAACACCAGCGTGCCGCTGGTCTGCGCGGCGCCGGTGGGTTCGCCCTTGGAGCCGCAGCCGGCCGTGGCCACCAGCGCGGCCACCGCCGCGCCGGCGCCGATCCTGCACAGCACCGTCCTGCGCAGCACTGTTCCCTTCATGGCGCCTCCCCAGCTCCATCCAGCGTCCGCTGTCGAATTGATTATCTTCGACTGCAAGCGCTTACGGGGAGATGCGGCCGCCTAGCGCAGGGCGGCGGCGAGTTCGGCCGAGGTGGTGGGGTAGACGCGGGCGCGCAGTTCGGCGTAGAGCAGCAGGCTGCCCACGGTGAGCAGGATGGCCAGCGGCGCGGTGAGCACGTCCAGCACGCCGGTGAGCACCTGTCCGGCGGTCCGGTTGGCGGCGACCACCAGGGCCGCCGGGATGCCGAGCACCAGGCGGATGCCGTAGACGATGCCGGCCAGGGCGGCCATCCGGCCGAGGGAGGCGCCGAAGTTGCGGTTCACCATGGAGAACGAGGTGCTGATCGGGTTGGCGCCGGACTCGAACAGGGCCACCGGCGCGTACAGGCAGCCGGCCAGCGCGCAGTACAGGCCGGGCAGCAGGCAGGCGCACGTGCCGGCGAGGACGACCAGCCCGTACAGGATGCTCCAGCCCCACAGCCGGACGCCGGCGCGCAGCCCGTACCGTAGGCTCTCGCCCAGCGGCGCGGCCCCGCCGGCCGACTCCCGGGTGACCGACCACACCGTGGCGGCGTTGGCCACGCCGGCGAGGTACCCGCCGAGGACGATGGCCACCACGGCGAGCGCCACGAACAGCCCGATGGAGCCGGTGTCCAGGTGCAGCGTGGGCGTCCCGTTCAGGTTGGTGGTGGTGCGCAGCCGCGGCCCGGTCAGGCCGAGCAGGGTGGCCAGCACGCCGGTCGGGATGCCGTAGGTGAGCAGGGTGATCGCGAAGATCCGCCGCCAGTTCCGCCCGACCAGCCGGGTGAGCCGGCCGAACCAGCCGTTGAAGCCCTCGACGGGCGGGGTCACCAGCGGATCCACCAGCGGGTCGCCCGGCGGGCCGTAGGCCGACGCGGGCACCTGGTAGCCGGATCCGGGGTCGGGGAAGGGCTCGGTCATGGCTCACTCTCCACTGTGGAGGAGGGAGCGGTCATTATCGCACGCGCTCCAGCACGAACCAGACCCCGACCGCGGGCTCGGCGCCGTCGTTGCGGTACGCGTGCGGTGTGTTCGAGTCGAACGAGATGGCGTCGCCGGGCCCCAGCTCGATCTCCTCGAAGCCGAGGGTGAGTACGAGCCGGCCGCTCTGCAGGAAGCCGTACTCGGCGCCCGGGTGCCGCATCAGCCCGCCGGAGCTGGACGAGGTGCCGCCCGGCGCGTACGTGACGAGCAGGAAGTCGGCCGCGCGGTGCGGCAGTTCGCCGAGCAGTTCCCAGGTGACGCCGGAGTCCAGGTGCAGCACGCGCCGGCCGTCCGGGCGTACCAGCGGGCCGAGCCGCCCGCCCCGGATCGACTGCAGCGCGTCCGCCACCGAGGTACCGGTCCGGGCCGCACCCGGGGCCGGTGCCGGTGCCGGGGAGACCGGTGCGGCGGCGACGGGTGCCGGCAGCGGCGGGGTGAACAGGTCCTCGATGGAGATGCCCAGCGCCGAGGTGATCGCGTACAGCGTGCTCACCGACGGCTGGCTCTTCGCCGTCTCGATCTGGGAGATCATGCTGGCCGACACGCCCACGTCCCGGGCCAGCCCGCGCACGCTCATGCCCTGCCGCACGCGCTCCTCGCGCAGCCGCTGGCCGAGCCAGGGTACGTCCGCCGCCGCCATCTCGATCTCCTCCAGCCGGAGAGCACAGCCGGAGCCGCCGTCTGGCGGAGGCGAGCACCCCCAACGCCTGCGCGTCCAGCTCAATTTAACGTGTTAAGCAATACTTGACGGCCCCCGAGCGGTCGGAATACGGTGACGGCACGATCCCCACCGCCGTGGATTCGAGGTGATCGTCGTGTCAGTCCGCACGTACGGCCCCAACGCGGTCGACTGGGAACAGCGGCTCGATCTCGCGCGGCTGCGCGAGGAGCGGCTGGCCCGGGTGTCCGCCCAACTGGAACGCTCCGAGCTGGGCGCGCTGCTCACGTTCGACTTCGCCAACATCCGGTACCTGACCGCCACGCACATCGGCACGTGGGCGGTGGACAAGCTGATCCGGTTCGCCCTGCTGCCCCGCGGCGGCGAGCCGATCCTGTGGGACTTCGGCTCGGCCGCGCGCCACCACCAGCTGTACAACCCGTGGCTGGACGGGACGAACCGGGCCCGCGCCGGCATCTCCACCCTGCGCGGCGCGTTCCACCCGGACGCGGGCATCGCCGAGGAGCTGGCTCGCAAGATCCATCACGAGCTGGCCGAGCGCGGTCTCGCCGACCAGCCGGTCGGGGTGGACGTGGTGGAGCCGCCGGTGCTGTTCGCCCTGCAGCGCGCCGGACTGACCATTGTGGACGGTCAGCAGGTCTTCCTGGAGGCGCGGCGGGTCAAGACGCCGGACGAGATCGGGCTGCTGGCGCAGGCGTGCTCGATGGTGGACGCCGCCTACGAGCAGCTGTACGAGTTCCTCCGCCCGGGGGTACGCGAGAACGAGTGCGTCGGCGTGGTCAGCAAGGTGCTGTACGACCTGGGCAGCGAGTACGTCGAGGGGGTCAACGCGATCTCCGGCGAGCGCTGCGCCCCGCACCCGCACGTGTACAGCGACCGGATCATCCGCCCCGGCGACCCGGCCTTCTTCGACATCCTGCACAGCCACCTCGGCTACCGCACCTGCTACTACCGGTGCTTCGCGGTGGGCAGCGCCTCGCCCGCGCTGCGCGACGCGTACACCCGGTGCCGGGAGTACATGGACCAGGCCATCGCGCTGGTCCGGCCGGGCGCCACCACGGCGGACATCGTGTCGGTGTGGCCGCGGGCGCAGGAGTTCGGCTTCCCGGACGAGGAGGCGGCCTTCGCCCTGCAGTACGGGCACGGCGTCGGGCTGTCCATCTGGGAGAAGCCCATCTTCAGCCGGCTGGTCTCGCTGGACCACCCGGAGATCCTGGAGGAGGGCATGGTCTTCGCGCTGGAGACGTACTGGCCGGCCGGGGACGGCTGGCAGGCGGCCCGGATCGAGGAGGAGGTGGTGGTGACCGCGGACGGCTGCGAGGTCATCACCAAGTTCCCGGCCGAGCAGCTGCTCGTGGCCGGCCGCCGGTACTGGACGGCCGGCGGCGCGCTGAACACCGTGCGGGAGTCGCAGTCGCACCTCAACACCGGCATCAAGGCGGATGACAATGGCCGTGTCCACTGAGCAGGGCACCGGCCTGCTGGACCTGCACGAGCGGATGGCGCTGATCCGCGGGGTGGAGAAGGCCGCCCAGGACCTGTTCCTGGCCGGCCTGGTGAAGGGCACCACGCACCTGGCCGCGGGGCAGGAGGCGGTGGCGGTGGGCGCGAGCGCGGCACTGCGCCCGGACGACTACGTCTTCGCCACCTACCGCGGCCACCACCACGCCATGGCGCGCGGCGCGCCGCCCGACGCCTGCCTGGCCGAGCTGATGAGCAAGGCCACCGGGCTGTGCAAGGGCAAGGGCGGCTCGATGCACCTCACCTCGGCCGAGCACAACATGCTCGGCTCGTACGCGATCGTCGGCGCGCACCTGCCGATCGCGGTGGGCGCCGCCTGGTCGGCCCAGCTGCGCGGCAGCGGGCAGGTCGCGGTCGCCTTCTTCGGCGACGGCGCGACCAACATCGGCGCCTTCCACGAGGCGCTCAACCTGGCCGCGGTGTGGCGGGTGCCGGTGCTGTTCGTCTGCGAGAACAACCTCTACATGGAGTACACGCCGATCGCCGCGGTGACCACAGTGGACAATCCGGCGGCCGACCGCGCCGCGGCCTACGACATGCCGGCCGACGTCATCGACGGCAACGACGTAGTCGCGGTCGCCGACGCGGTCAGTCGAGCCGCCGCCGTCGCTCGGTCCGGCGGCGGCCCGACCGTCATCGAAGCCCGCACCTACCGCCACTTCGGCCACAGCCGTACCGACCCGGCCAAGTACCGCCCGG
>DATEJJ010000902.1:0-15577 GCA_035278125.1 Rugosimonospora sp. | reverse complement strand
GGACCCGGCCGCGGCCGGTGCGCGCCAGCAGCCGGCCGCCGCCCGGGCCAAGACCGCCCCGGAGGAGATGACCGGCGCCAGCGCGCTGGTGCGTTCGCTGGAGGCGCTCGGCGTAGACGTGGCGTTCGGTATCCCGGGCGGCGCCATCCTGCCCGCGTACGACCCGCTGTACGACTCGTCGGTGCGGCACATCCTGGTGCGGCACGAGCAGGGCGCCGGGCACGCGGCCACCGGGTACGCGCAGGCCACCGGCCGGGTGGGCGTGTGCATCGCCACCTCCGGGCCGGGTGCGACCAACCTGGTCACCCCGATCGCCGACGCGTACATGGACTCGGTCGGCATCGTCGCGATCACGGGGCAGGTGGCGCGCGGCTCGATCGGCTCGGACGCCTTCCAGGAGGCGGACATCGCCGGCATCACGGTGCCCATCACCAAGCACAACTACCTGGTGCAGAACGGCGACGAACTGCCCCGCATCCTCGCCGAGGCGTTCCACCTCGCGTCGACGGGCCGGCCCGGTCCGGTGCTGGTGGACATCCCGAAGGACGTGCTCCAGGGGCGTACCACCTTCTCCTGGCCGCCCACCCTCGACCTGCCGGGCTACCGCCCCACGCTGCACCCGCACGGCAAGCAGATCCGGGAGGCCGCCAAGCTGATGGTCGGCTCGCGCCGCCCGGTGCTGTACGTCGGCGGCGGCGTGCTCAAGGCCGGCGCCTCCGCGCAGCTGCGCCGGCTGGCCGAGCTGACCGGCATCCCGGTCATCACCACCCTGATGGCGCGCGGCGCGTTCCCCGACTCGCACCCCCAGCACCTGGGCATGCCCGGCATGCACGGCAGCGTCGCCCCGGTGTACGCGCTGCAGAAGTCCGACCTGATCGTCGCCCTGGGCGCGCGTTTCGACGACCGGGTCACCGGAAAGCTGGACACCTTCGCCCCGAACGCGGCGATCGTGCACGCCGACGTGGACCCGGCCGAGATCGGCAAGAACCGCGCCGCCGACGTGCCGATCGTGGGCGACGCCCGGTTCGTCATCGAGGAGCTGATCACCGCGATCGGGGTGGAGCACAGCGCGGGCCACCAGGCCGATCTGGGCGAGTGGTGGCGCACGCTGAACGACATCCGGGAGCGGTACCCGCTGGGCTGGGAGGAGCCGCCGGACGGCACGCTCGCGCCGCAGTACGTGATCAAGCGGCTGGGCGAGATCGCCGGCCCGGAGGCCATCTACGTGGCCGGCGTCGGGCAGCACCAGATGTGGGCCTCGCAGTTCATCTCGTACGAGAATCCGGGCACCTGGCTCAACTCCGGCGGCCTAGGCACCATGGGGTACGCGGTGCCCGCCGCGATGGGCGCGAAGGTCGGCCGGCCGGACACCACGGTGTGGGCGATCGACGGGGACGGCTGCTTCCAGATGACCAACCAGGAGCTGGCCACCTGCGCGCTGGAGGGCATCCCGATCAAGGTGGCCATCATCAACAACGGCAATCTGGGCATGGTGCGGCAGTGGCAGACGCTGTTCTACGGCGAGCGCTACTCCAACACCGATCTCGGTACGCACAAGCACCGCATCCCCGACTTCGTGAAGCTGGCGGAGGCGCTGGGCTGCATGGGCATGCGCTGCGAGAACGCCGGCGACGTCGACAAGACGATCGAGGCGGCGATGTCCGTCGAGGACGCGCCCGTGGTCATCGACTTCGTGGTGGGCAAGGACGCCATGGTCTGGCCGATGGTCGCCGCCGGTACCAGCAACGACGAAATCATGTTCGCGCGCGGTGTGCGCCCCAACTTCGAAGAGGATGACCTGTGAGTACGCACACCCTTTCCGTTCTCGTGGAGAACAAGCCGGGGGTACTGGCCCGGGTGGCGCAGATGTTCTCGCGGCGCGGGTTCAACATCGACTCGCTCGCGGTCGGGGAGACCGAGCACCCCGAGGTCTCCCGGATCACGATCGTGGTGAATGCCGACGAGTCACCGCTCGAACAGGTCACCAAGCAGCTCAACAAGCTGGTGAACGTACTGAAGATCGTGGAGCTGGAGCCGAACACGAGCGTCCAGCGCGAGCTTCTGCTGGTCAAGGTGCGGGCCGACCGACCGATCCGGTCGCAGGTGCTGGAGACCGTGAACCTGTTCCGGGCGCGGGTGGTCGACGTCGCCCCGGACACTCTCACCATCGAAGCCACCGGTACGGCGGACAAGCTGGACGCCCTGCTCCGTGACCTGGAACCGTACGGTATCAAGGAAATGGTGCAGTCCGGCATGGTCGCCATCGGCCGTGGCTCCCGCTCCATCACCGGGCCCGCGCTCCGAGCCGCGGCTTGAAACCAAGGAGTATCGACACATCATGACCGCTGAGGTCTACTACGACGACGACGCCGACCTGTCGCTCGTCGCCGGCAAGAAGGTCGCCGTCATCGGGTACGGGAGCCAGGGCCACGCGCACGCGCTGTCCCTGCGGGACTCCGGTGTCGAGGTGCGCATCGGCCTGCCCGAGGGCTCCAAGAGCCGGGTCAAGGCGCAGGAGCAGGGGCTGACGGTGGGTACCCCGGCCGAGGTGAGCGCCTGGGCCGACCTGATCATGCTGCTCGCCCCGGACACCGCGCAGCGGAAGATCTACGCCAACGACATCGCGCCCAACCTGGCACCCGGCAAGGCGCTGTTCTTCGGGCACGGGCTGAACATCCGGTACGGCCTGATCACCCCGCCGGACAACATCGACGTGGCCATGGTCGCGCCGAAGGGCCCCGGGCACCTGGTACGCCGCCAGTTCGTGGACGGCAAGGGGGTACCGGTGCTGGTCGCGGTGGAGCAGGACGCCACCGGAAACGCGCTCGCCCTGGCCCTCTCGTACGCGAAGGGCATCGGGGGTACCCGCGCCGGCGCCATCAGGACCACGTTCACCGAGGAGACCGAGACCGACCTCTTCGGCGAGCAGGCGGTCCTCTGCGGCGGGGCGACCGCGCTGGTGCAGACCGGGTTCGAGGTGCTCACCGAGGCCGGGTACGCGCCCGAGGTGGCGTACTTCGAATGCCTGCACGAGCTGAAGCTGATCGTCGACCTGATGTACGAGGGTGGCATCGCGCGGATGCGCTACAGCGTGTCGGACACCGCCGAGTACGGCGACTACTCGCGCGGTCCCCGGATCATCGACGCCCGGACCAAGGACGAGATGCGCAAGATCCTTTCGGAGATCCAGAGCGGTGAGTTCGCCCGCGAGTGGATCGCCGAGGACGACGCCGGCCGGCCCAACTTCACCAAGTGGCGGGAGGAGTCGGCGGCGCACCCGATCGAGGAGACCGGCCGCAAGCTGCGCGGCATGATGAGCTGGGTGGACCGCCCGATCACCGAGACCGCCTGAGCCGTACCCGGGGTGGTTATGGGATCACCCGTAGCCACCCCGGGGGTTCTGACGGTGTTAACGGCGTATTTCGGTTCGGGGTCTTTGTCGGTTCCCAGGTGGTCGTGACATTGTTCGCCACGCGACTTCGACCATCCGCAGGTACCGTCGCAGCATGCGTCTGGAGCATGCGCACCTGACCGAGCGTTTCGGTGCCGTCCGTATCCACGAGCTTCAGCGTGTCATTGAGCTCGACTCGGGGGCCGGGCACGTAGATGACCTCGTCGACCACGCCTGGACCGGCCAACTCGTGCCGGTCGGCGCGCTGCGAGCAATCGAGCGCGAGATGGTGGTGGTCATTCCCTGCATGAATGAGACACGCAGAGTAATTGAGGGCGTGCTCTCCGGAATACCGCACGATTGCCTGATCGTGCTCGTATCCAACAGTTCCCGGAATCCCGTCGACCGGTACCAGATCGAACAGCAGACCGTGGAGCAGTTCTGCCGGCTGGCGGGCCGGCCCGCACTCACCATTCACCAGCGCGACCCGGGGCTCGCGTCGGCGCTCAAGGCGGCCGGCATGCCGGAACTGATCGACCACGACGGACTCGTCCGCACCGGCAAGGGCGAAGCGATGCTGATCGGTCTTTCGCTGGCGGCACTGACCGGCCGGAAGCACGTCGGATTCATTGACGCCGACAATTACGTACCGGGTGCGGTCAACGAGTACTGCAAGGCATTCGCCGCCGGCCTGTACCTGGCCGACAGCCCGTACGCGATGGTCCGTATCTCCTGGCACTCCAAGCCCAAGATGCGCGACGGGCGGCTGTTCTTCAGCCGGCGCGGCCGGGCCTCGGAAGTCACCAACCACTTCCTCAACCGGCTTATCGCGGAGCACTCCGGTTTCGGTACCGACGTGGTCACCACGGGCAACGCGGGCGAGCACGCGCTCACCCTGGAACTCGGGCTGCGGATGCGGATGGCGGGCGGCTTCGCGGTGGAGCCGTTCGAGTTCGTGGACCTGTTCGAGCAGTTCGGCGGCGTGGTCGACTCGACGCACCCGGACGTGATGAGCACCTCGGTGTCGGTACGGCAGATCGAGACCCGCAACCCGCACTTCCACGAGGACAAGGGCGACGGGCACGTCCGCGACATGCGGCTGCAGGCGCTGAACGTGCTGTACCACTCGCCGGTCTGCCTGCCCGCGGTACGCGAGGACATCGTGGAGTTCATGCTCGCCCAGGGTGCGCTGGCGCCGGGTGCGGTACCCGCGCGCGAGCGGGTGTACCCACCGCTCTCCTCGCTCGCCCTGGACCGCGTGCTGGACGTGCTGGTGGCCGAGGCGGACACCTTCCACCAGATCGAGCGGCGCGCCCCGGCCGGGCTGCGGTTGGACCCGCCGATCAACCGGGTCGGCCGCCCGCTACCGGTACCGCCGGTACCGGTACCCGCGCCGGTACCGATCGACCTGGGCTGGTCGGCCGGGGGTGCGGAACCGGTGAACGGCGCCGCGGAACAGGCGACCTGAGCGTGCCGCCGGACAGGTGAGTCCCGTCACCCGTTCCGGTAGGTCCGCGCGCGCCAACTCCCCGTACCATCGAGGCTGGCACGGCGGTGTCGCACCCGTGGGCGCCCCACATCGCAGTGACCGTGCCGGATGCTCCCGTTCATCCGCATGCCGCCCGCCCCGCATGCCATGCCGAGACTGAGGACACCGTGACGCCCGTCGTGCTCATCGCGGAGGATCTGGCCCCCGCCGCCATCGACCTGCTCGCCAGCGACTTCGAGGTACGCCACGTCGACGGTACCGACCGCCCCGCGTTACTCGCGGCGCTCGCCCAGGCCGACGCGGTCGTGGTGCGCAGCGCCACCCAGATCGACGCCGAAGCCGTCGCCGCCGCGCCGCGGCTGAAGGTGATCGCCCGAGCCGGCGTCGGCCTGGACAACGTGGACGTTCCCGCGGCCACCGCGCGCGGCGTGCTGGTGGTCAACGCGCCCACGTCCAACATCGTGTCCGCGGCCGAACAGGCCGTCACCCTGTTGCTCGCGATCGCGCGGCACACCGTACCGGCGGCCGCCTCGCTCAAGCGCGGGGAGTGGAAGCGGGCACAGTTCACCGGCGTGGAGATCCAGGGCAAGACGGTCGGGGTGGTCGGGCTGGGCCGGATCGGGGTGCTGTTCGCGCAGCGGATGGCGGCCTTCGGCACCCGGCTGATCGCGTACGACCCGTACGTCCAGCCGGCCCGCGCGGCACAGTTGGGCGTACGCCTGGTGGGGCTGGAGGAGTTGCTGCGCGAGTCCGACTTCATCTCCATCCACCTGCCCAGGACACCGGAGACGCTGGGCCTGATCGGCGCCAAGGAACTGCGACTGGTGAAGCCGACGGTACGCATCGTCAACGCGGCCCGCGGCGGCCTCATCGACGAGCAGGCGCTCGCCGAGGCGGTGGCGGAGCGCCGGGTCGCCGGCGTCGGGCTGGACGTGTTCGCCAAGGAGCCGTGCACCTCTTCGCCGCTGTTCGGCTTCGACAACGTGGTGGCGGTACCGCACCTCGGAGCGTCTACTGTGGAGGCTCAGGACAAGGCCGGGCTGGCCGTGGCGCGCAGCGTGAAACTGGCGCTGCAGGGCGAGTTCGTCCCCGACGCGGCGAACGTACAGGCGGGTGGCGTGGTCGCGGAGGACGTGCGGCCGCTGCTGCCGCTGGCCGAGCGGCTGGGCCGGGTGTTCACCGCGGTCGCCGGCGGGATCGCGGCAACGGTCGACGTGGAGGTACGCGGGCCGGTCGTGGCCAACGACGTGACCGTGCTGCGCCTGGCCGCCACCAAGGGGCTGTTCGCCGGGGTGGTCGAGGAGCAGGTCACCTACGTCAACGCGCCGCACCTGGCCGCCGACCGGGGCGTCGAGGTCGGGCTGAGCGCGGTGCCGGAGTCGGACGAGGTACCCGACTCGGTGCTGCTGCGCGGCGTGCTGCCGGACGGGCGCAGGGTCAGCGTGGGCGGTACCCGCACCGCCGGCGCGCTCAAGCTGACCGAGGTGGACGGCTTCGAGCTGGAACTGGCCGCCGACGGAGTGCTCATGTTCCTCCGGTACACCGACCGTCCCGGCGTGGTCGGTACGGTCGGCACCATCCTCGGCGGCAGCGGGGTGAACATCGCGGCCATGCAGGTGGCCCGGCGCGCGGCCGGCGGCGAGGCGCTGATGACGCTCACCGTGGACTCGGCGGTACCGGCGGACCTGCTGGACAAGGCGGCCGAGGCGATCGGCGCCACGGCCGCGTCCACAGTGGACCTCTCCGACGACTGAGCAGCGTCGGGTACGTTCCTTGATCGTTAACCCCTGTGGTCGTCTCACCACGGGGAGTCCTGATGCGCGTACCGTCCCTCCGCAAGGTGGCCGTCGCGGCAGCCATCGCCTGCGGCGTGCTTGCCGTCTGCGTACCGCCGGCGCTGGCCGGGCCGGCCGGCGGCCCGACGGTGACGGCGACCGGCGTGGTCACCTCCGGCCCGCACAACGGCTCCAGCACCCAGGCCGGTGCCGGCGACACGGTGCAGTACAGCTACGAGGTGGACCCGGGCGGCACCGGGAACCCGTACGCGACCGCGACGGTGGCGCTGCGCGGACCGCAGGACCTGCGCTCGGGATCGGTGACGGCGCCGGACGGCACCACGGTCACCTACTCCACCGATGGCACCACGTACACCACGGACGAGAGCGGAGCCCGGTACGTGCGCTTCGCCGGTGCGCTGCCGTCCGGCTCCGGCGGTGTGGCCATGCCGCTGGCCGGCCCCTCGACCACGTTCGGCACGGGTGACGGCGGCGACGGGTACGTCCCGATCCTCACCAGTGACCGGGTCTTCAACATCTGGCACGGAGAACTGGGCAAGGTCGACTGCCATGTCATCGCCACCGGAGCGGGCTGCCCCGGCTACCCGTTCGCCGCGACCGTGGGTGGCAGCCAACCGGGGGACGCCGAGTCCGTGACCGGGGCGATCGATCCGGCGCACGCCAACCACCTCTGGTACCCGGGGCAGCGGCAGGACTCCGGCCATGAACGGGACATCGGATTCGTGTGCGTGGACGTCACGAGCGGCATCTCCCCGTCGGACTGCGGCTGGGTGGCCGGAGGCACCACCACCTCGGCATGGCCCGGCGCCGCGAGCATGGGCAGCGGCGGCATGCTCGGCGGCAAGCTGTACGCCATCGATCTGACCGGCCTCGTGTACTGCCTGGACCCGGCGGCCGGTAGCGGAGCCGGCGCCGCCTGCGCCGGGTACCCGGTGAACATCGGCCTGCCCGCCGCGGACAGCATCGGGTTGACGCCGATCCCTGGCACTACCCGGATGATCGCGCGCACCAACGCTTACACCGGTCCCGGGGGCACCCGCCAGTCCACATTCACCTGCCTGGACACCACAACACGCGCGGTGTGCGCCGGATGGGGCAGCGGCGGCGCCGCGCTGCGCGCGGTACCGAACACCTCGGACAGCTCCAGCACGCACCCGTTCGCGGTGGATGGGGACGTCATTCCCGTGCAGTCGCACGGCACCACGTGGGACGCCTTCTGCGGCTCCACGAATGACAGCTACGCCAACGCAACCATCTCGGTGGATCTGTCCCTGTACTGCTACAACCTGTCCGATGGCTCGACCCGTGCCAGGCCGCCGGGTCTGAACAACGTGCTGCCGGACACGACGTCCGGATGGCACTTCGGCGACTTCGACACCGGGCATATGGCGGCCTTCGGGCACCGGGTCTATTTCAACATGGTCAACTCGGGCTGGTCCGATGACACCGCCGTCTGCTACGACTACGCCGCCAACGCCGGGGCCGGTGGCGTGTGCCCCAATTACCCGTACCACTTCCCGGAGGACGAGGGTGGCCAAGCCAGCCAGACGTTCCGCTTCTACGGGACGGAGCTGAACGCCACCGGCAACTGCCTGTGGTTCTACGGGGACGGCAGGGTGTTCCGGTTCTCGATTCCGGCGGACCCGACCAGGGCCTGTGATTCCTCCACCACCTCGGCCACCACGCTGCCCGTCATACCCGCCCACTCGTACTGCGGAACCGACCTGTCCGGCCCCTCGTGGGACGCGGTCCGCCTGCGCGGCCTGGCCACCAGCGCGTACACGAGCGCCGCGGTCACCGTGAAGGACAGCACCGGCGCGGTGGTGACCGGGTACGACACGGTGGCCCTGCCGGTCAGCCAGATGCTCGACATCTCCGGCATTCCCAAGTCCGGCACCACGGCGACGCTGAGCGTGACGGCGGCGTTCCGCGGTGTCAGCCAAGCCGCGTTCACCTCCGGGCACGCCGCGCTGGAGACCACCTGGTCCGGGGGCGGGCCCACGCAGTACTGCCTCCAGACGCAGCCGACCAGCCTGACCTGTGCCAGCGGCCCGGTGCTGCACGCCGACGCGACCACCGTGGTGCGGTCCCTGGCCGGTGGCGCCGGGACCACCCTGACCTCCAGCAACAGTCTGACGAGTACCGACTCCACGCCCAGTTGCACGGTCACGGCGTCCCCGCTCACCTCGACCGGCGCCGGTACCGCGCACCAGCACGCCACCGCGGCCGTCCCGTCCGCCGGTACCGCGACGTTGCTCAGTGGCGGGAGCCCGGTCGGCTCGGTGACCGTGCCGGGGCAGGGTGCGTACACAATGGACACTGAAACCGGCGTCATCACGTTCGCGCCGGTGCCGGGCTTTGTGGGTGCGGCCACCCCGGTTGCCTACCGGCTGCGGGACGGGTACGAGAACACGGACGACTCCACCTACACGCCGACGGTGACCCGGCCCGCGCCGCCGGCCGTAACCGCGCGCAGGACCAGCGGGCCGAGCGGGGCGGTGCAGTCGGTCAGCGTCGCGGTGCCGCCGGGCGGGGCGGTGGCGCTGATCGATCGTGGCGGTCACCCGGTGGCCACGCTGGCCGTGCCGGGCATCGGTACCTACCGGGTGAACCCCGGTACCGGCAGGATCACCTTCGCCGCGGCGGGCGGGTTCACGGGTACGGCGCCGGCGGTCACCTTCCGGGTGCTGGACGCGTACGGCCAGGGCCGGTCGGCGACGTACACGGTGACGGTGACCGGGACCGAACTCGGGGAGACCGGCCTGCACACCGTGGGCATCGTGAGTACCGGCCTGGCCCTGCTCGGTATCGGCGTCGCGTGCCTGGTGCTGGCGCGGGTACGGCGGCGGCGCGCTACGCGAGAGTGAGGTGCCGGGTGGACGTGGCCAGGGTGCCGTTCACCAGCACCGCGCGGTAACCGTCCACAGTGGGGAACCAGGCCAGGCCCGGCTCGCCCGCCGCATGCAGCGCCACCGCGTACGCGTTCGCGGTACCCAGTTCGGGGCCGGCCACGCCGGCGGGGCCGGTCGAGTGCGCCGGGTCGCCGGTGTGCGGGTCCACCACGCGCGGTACGCCGTGGCGCGGGTACGCGGCGCCGGACATCGCGAACGACTCGGAGGTGCCGCCGCGTACGGTGAGCCGGTCGGCGCCCGCCCAGATGGTGAACTCGGCGATGCCGGCGAGCCGGAGCAGGGTGGCGGCGCGGTCCACCGCCCAGCCCTTCACCAGCCCGCTGGGGTCGAAGCCGCCGGGCGGCGCCCACGCGTCGAACCAGCCGTCGGTGGCGGCGCGCATGGCCGCGCACCGGGTGAGGATGTCCACCAGTGGCGGCGGGTAGGAGCCCGGCCCGAGTTCGCCGCGGCGTACCGCGCTCACCAGCGAGCGGGCGCGGTACGGGCTGAACGCCTGGTCCACGGCCCGCAGCTCGGCGACCGCGCCGCCGATCGCCTCGCCGATGTCGCGCCGGGTCAGGTCCGATGGCGCGAAGATGCTGAAGGAGACGTGGGTACCCATCACCTGAGTCCGGTGCCGGGCGACGATGCGGTCGGCGCTCATGTGGATCACGCTACGGCGCCCGGGTGGGACGCCCCTGACTAGTCCCTGTAAGGAACCTGTGAAACCTCCACCCGGATCAGGCGCTGCTCACCGGGGCGCGATGTCAACGGAGGTGTCCTCCTGGCGGAACCGGAGGTGCCGGCGGAACGGGCGACACGCCCGGGTGCGCGTTGCTTGCGTTGTGTCGCCAATCCGATTACGGTCCGCCGTGGTTGCGCAACGGTCGAGGTACGTCTTCGGGTGGCGTCACCCGTCCCGCGCGTAGCCGGCACCCTCCATCCGTTCGTGGTTCCCACCGTCGTGAGTGCGGTTCCCATCTGCGGACGGCCGGTGGCCGCGGCCCGGGAAGCTGGCCGCGGCCACCGATCCACCCGTCGTGTCGCATATCGCGGCGTCCCGAAAACTGGGACTCGCGTATCGAGTGCTAGGACGATGCCTTAACGTTCGCTAGAGAGGACGCAACGGCGCGCGAGGAGGGTGTGTGGTGGCGCGGATCGCGGTGGTTCCCGGTGACGGCATCGGTACCGAGGTGGTCGCGCAGGGCCTCAAGGTCCTCGACGCGGTGCTGCCCGGCGTCGAGACCGTCCCCTTCGACCTCGGCGCGGCGCGCTACAACCGCACCGGCGAGGTGCTCCCCGACGCGGAACTCGCCGCGCTGGCGACGTTCGACGGGATCCTGCTGGGCGCCGTGGGCGACCCGAGCGTGCCGCCGGGCGTGCTGGAGCGCGGCCTGCTGCTGCGGCTGCGGTTCGACTTCGACCAGTACGTGAACCTGCGCCCGTCGCGGCTGTGGCCGGGTACCGCCGGCCCGCTGGGCGCGGTCAAGCCGGGCGAGGTCGACCTGGTCGTGGTACGCGAGGGTACCGAGGGGCTGTACACCGGCGCCGGTGGCGTGATGCACCGCGGCACCCCGGCCGAGGTGGCCACCGAGGAGAGCCTGAACACCCGGCACGGCGTGGAGCGGGTGATCCGGGACGCCTTCGCCCGGGCCGCCCGGCGCGAGCGGCGCAAGGTGACCCTGGTGCACAAGACCAACGTGCTGACCCACGCGGGTGGGCTCTGGGCGCGAACCTTCGCCGAGGTCGCTGCCGAGCACCCGGACATCAGCACGGAGTACCAGCACGTCGACGCCGCGGCCATGTTCCTGGTCACCCAGCCGCAGCGGTACGACGTGATCGTCACCGACAACCTGTTCGGCGACATCCTGACCGACATCGCCGCCGCGGTGACCGGCGGCATCGGCCTCGCGGCGAGCGGCTGCATCAATCCGGAGCGGCGCTTCCCGTCGATGTTCGAGCCGGTGCACGGCTCCGCGCCGGACATCGCGGGGCAGGGCGTGGCCGACCCGGTGGCCGCCGTGCTGTCGGTCGCCCTGCTGCTGGACCACCTCGGCCACCCCGAGGAGGCCCGGCGAGTATCCGAGGCGGTCGCGGCCGAACTGGCCGGGCGCACGCCTGGACAGCCGCTGCGGACCGCCGACGTCGGCGACCGTCTCGCGGAAGCATCCCGCCTGTAGCACCTCCGGGGGCCGCGCGACACATCGGTCGCGCGCCCCTTTCACGTACGGGCCGGGGGCCGCGTGACCTACGCCACCTCTGAACGAGCGTTCGGGGTACGGTTTCAGGGCAGGCCCGTCTGGTGTGTACGGAGGACAGCAAAATGACGAGCACAGGCACCAGCCTCGACTTCGCGATCCGGGTCAACCCGGATCCCGTGTCCCCGGTCGAACGGGCCGCGCTGCTGGCGAACCCCGGGTTCGGCCGCATCTTCACCGACCACATGGTCACCATCCGGTACGCCGACGGCAAAGGCTGGTACGACGCCCGGGTCGAGCCGCGCGGACCGCTGTCCATCGACCCTGCGACCGCGGTACTGCACTACGCGCAGGAGATCTTCGAGGGGCTGAAGGCGTACCGCACCGCCAGCGGCGGGGTCACCATGTTCCGCCCGGAGGCCAACGCGCGCCGCTTCCGCGAGTCGGCCGAGCGGCTGGCGATGGCACCGCTACCCGAGGAACTGTTCCTCGCGTCCCTGCACGAGTTGGTGCGTATCGACCGGGACTGGATCCCCACCTCCGACGACGGCAGCCTGTACCTGCGCCCGTTCATGTTCGCCTCCGAGGTGTTCCTCGGCGTGAAGCCGTCCGCGGAGTACGTGTACGCGGTGATCGCCTCGCCGGTGGGCTCGTACTTCAAGAGCGGCGTGCAGCCGGTCTCGGTCTGGGTGTCCAGCGACTACACCCGGGCGGCGCCGGGCGGCACCGGCGCGGCGAAGTGCGGCGGCAACTACGCGGCCAGCCTGCTGCCGCAGGCCGAGGCGATCGGGCAGGGCTGCGACCAGGTGGTGTTCCTGGACGCGGTGGAGCGCCGGTACGTCGACGAGTTGGGCGGGATGAACGTCTTCTTCGGGTACGACGACGGGACGCTGGTGACGCCGCCGCTCACCGGGAACATCCTGCCGGGCATCACCCGCGACGCGATCCTCACGCTGGCCCGGGACGCCGGCCTGACCGTGGTGGAGCGCCCGTACTCGATCGAGGAGTGGCGGGCGGACGCGCGGAGCGGGCGGCTGCGCGAGGCGTTCGCCTGCGGTACCGCCGCGGTGATCACCCCGATCGGCACGGTGAAGTCGCCGGACGGGGAGTTCACGGTCGGGGACGGTGGCACGGGCGAGGTGACCGCGCGGCTGCGTACCCAGTTGGTGGACATCCAGCGCGGCCGGGCCGAGGACCGCTACGGCTGGGTCCACAAAGTCATCTAGGGATCCGTCAACAGATGCCCACGTAGCGCCGCTACGTCTGATCCTCACGGGAGGAGCGGCTCCGCCGCGCTGCCTTGCAAGAGATGCCCACGTAGCGCCGCTACGTGGGCATCTGTCACGCCGGCCGCCTCGGCATAAGCCAGGACCGAGCCGTAGCGGGTGCGTAGTTCGGTGAGGAAGAGCAGCATCGCCTGCGGCGGGCAGACCATGAAGTGCATGGGTACGTCCAGCGCCACGCCGTCCTCGCGCAGCCGCTGGGACAGCCGGCCCTGGGTGAGTTCGCTGAGCGCGTAGTCCGCGGCGACCGCCTCGTCGGGTACGCCCAGCAGGGACAGCGTCAGCGCGGCGAGTACCCCCGTCCGGTCCTTGCCGGCCATGCAGTGCATCACCAGCGGGGCGTACCGCGCGTCCGCGACCATGCGTAGCGCCTCGCCCAGCCCGGCGCGCCCCTCCTCGGCCATGTCCCGGTACCGGTCGGCGAGGAACCGGTGCGCCCCGGCCGCCTCGTCGTACACCGCCGGATCCCACTCCCGGTGCACCGGGTACACGTTGTGGTAGTCCAGCCCCAGCTCCACCGGTACCCGCCCGACCAGCGCGATCTCGGTCGGCCGGCGCAGGTCCAGCACCGTTCGTACGCCGAGCGAGGCGAGTTGCTCGACGTCACCGGCGGAGATGCGGTGCAGCGAGTCCGAGCGGAAGAGCCGGCCGGGCCGGACGGTACGCCCGTCGCCGGTGGCGTGCCCGCCGAGGTCGCGGAAGTTGAAGACGGCGGTGAAGGTGGGGGGTGTCACGCCTCGACAGTAAACGGCGCGGACGGCCGCCCGCCGCGAACGGTAATCGTCCAGGATGTGGGAGCCGGCTTTGCCCACGACCCGGGGTAGTGGCAAGCTTCGGAACGTGACGGTACGTTTCCGCGTCCTCATTATCATCTAGCGCGCGCAGCCCCCTCCCTGCGCGCGCCGACCTCCCGCCTCCCGCGGGGGGTCTTTTTGTTGCTACCGGAAAGGAACCGAGCATGGCCTACCAGGTGTTCGACACGACGCTGCGCGACGGGGCACAGCGCGAGGGGATCAGCTACTCCGTGGCCGACAAGCTCGCGGTCGCCCGCCTGCTCGACGAGTTCGGCGTCGGCTTCATCGAGGGCGGGTGGCCGGGTGCCATGCCCAAGGACACCGAGTTCTTCGAACGAGCCCGCAAGGAGCTCGACCTCAAACACGCGGTCTTCGTGGCGTTCGGCTCCACCCGCAAGGCGGGCGTGGACGTACAGGTGGACCCGCAGATCCGGGCGCTGCTGGAGGCGGAGACGCCGGCCGTGTGCCTGGTCGCCAAGTCGGACATCCGGCACGTCGAGCGGGCCCTGCGTACCACGCCGGAGGAGAACCTCGCGATGGTGCGCGACAGCGTGACCTACTTCCTGCGCCAGGGGCGGCGCGTCTTCATCGACTGCGAGCACTTCTTCGACGGGTACCGCTTCAATCCGGACTACACCGCATCGGTGGCCGCGGCGGCTTTGGAGGCGGGCGCCGAGCGGGTGGTCATGTGCGACACCAACGGCGGCATGCTGCCCTCGCGGATCACGCTGGCGGTCACCGAACTGATGCAGCGCCTCGGCGTCGACGGCGACCGGCTCGGCATCCACTGCCAGAACGACACGTCCTGCGCGGTGGCCAACACGGTCGCCGCGGTCGAGGCCGGCGTCACCCACTTCCAGTGCACCGCCAACGGCTACGGCGAGCGGCCCGGCAACGCCGACCTGTTCGCCGTGGTCGCGAACCTGCAACTCAAGCTCGGGCTGCCCGTCCTGCCGGAGGGCTGCCTGGACAACATGGTGCGCGTCTCGCACGCCATCGCGGAGATCGCCAACATCGCCCCCGACACCCACCAGGCATACGTCGGGGCCGCCGCCTTCGCCCACAAGGCGGGGCTGCACGCGAGTGCGATCAAGGTGGATCCGGCGCTCTACAACCACGTGGACCCGGCCATCGTCGGCAACGACATGAAGATCCTCATCACGGAGATGGCCGGCCGGGCCAGCGTCGAGCTCAAGTCCCGCGAGCTCGGCCTGGACCTGGCCGGCGAGCCGGAGGCGCTGTCCCGGGTGACCGAGCGGGTCAAGGACCTGGAGGCGCGCGGCTGGTCGTTCGAGGCGGCCGACGCGTCGTTCGAGCTGATGGTGCGGGCCGAACTCGGCGAGGTGCGCCAGCCGTTCCGGCTGGAGTCCTACCGCGTCCTGGTCGAGCACCGCGAGGACGGCGCGGTCGTCTCCGAGGGCACGGTCAAGATGTGGGTACGGGACCAGCGCGTGATCGCCACGGCGGAGGGGAACGGCCCGGTCAACGCGCTGGACGAGGCGCTGCGCTCCGCGCTCAGCCAGCACTACCCGGCGCTGTCCGGCTTCGAGCTGGCCGACTACAAGGTACGCATCCTGGAAGGCTCGCACGGCAGCGGCGCGGTGACCCGGGTACTCGTGGAGACGGCCGAGCCGGGCGGGCACGAGTGGACCACGGTGGGCGTACACGAGAACGTGGTCGAGGCGAGCTGGCACGCGCTCGTGGACGCGCTGACCTACGGCCTGTCCCGGAGTTA
>DATEJJ010000901.1:0-4495 GCA_035278125.1 Rugosimonospora sp. | reverse complement strand
TCGGGCGGTGGGCGCCGCCACGTCCTCGGTACGGGTCTCGGGGCGGATCACGGTGGTACGGCTGTTCACCACGAGCATGCCGCGGCGGTTGTACCGGGAGTCGAGCATCGGGTCGACCGTCGGGTCCCCGACGTGCTCTGGTGTGTCTCGCAGGTCCCGGGCGAAGCGCCGGTTCCAGCTGCCGATCATGGCAAGCTCCCGCACCGGGTCCTTACCGCCCAGCTGGGTGATCCGCCGGTACGGGCGCAGCAGCAGCCAGCCGACCACCCCGGTGAGCCAGACGAGGACCACCTGCAGCCAGCCGGGCAGGCTCACGGTACCCATGATCAGATCCACCGCGAACAGGTAGATCGCGGCGCCCGTACCAAAGATGATGATGTTGAAAATGGCCGCGACCACGGCGTTGAGCAGCCGGCGGATGCCCGCGCTCGCGGGCCGCAGCAGGCCGATCGTGCCCAGGATGGGCGCGGCGATCACGGCCCACCGGAAGATCAGGAAGCCGAGCAGCACCAGGATCGACGCGGTGATGTCGAACATGGCGAAGAACAGCGCGGAGAGGATCGCGATGAGGCCGGCGCCGATCTCGTCCATGCCGCGGTTGCCCTGCAGGTACGAGTAGGCTTCCGGGTCCTCGGTCTTGATCTGCTTGGCGACCTTCTCCCAGTGCTGCTTCTTGATGCCGATCAGCGCGCTCATCGCGGCCTGGTCGCCGTTGGTCCGCGCGACCTCGTCCCAGCTCAGCGTCTTGGAGTCATACAGGATGTACCCGTACTTCTGCGCGGTCGGGCTGGTGGCGGAGCCGAGTTCGCCGCGCAGCCAGTTCCGGAAGACGAGGGTCTCCACCGCGGTGTCCCCGGCGCGTACCGCGGGCGGGCGCTGGTCCTGGCAGTTGCCCACGGCCGGGTTGGTGCACTGGCTGAGCGGGGTGTTCGCGGCCGGCGGCCCGATCGCGTTGTGGACGACGTTCAACCCGGTGATCAGCGACTTGTCCGCGATGTTCGCGGAGCGTACCGGCCAGGCGGCGATCGCCGTGACCGCGACCATCACCAGGATGGCCCAGCCGGCGGTGGTCATCGCGCTGCTCATGTCGGACTGGCGGGAGCGCCACAGCAGGTACAGGCCGATGACGCCGAGGGTGATGGTGCCGAAGACGGTGAACACCTGCTTGTACACCGACTGGGTGGCCTTCTGTACCAGCGGGTTGGCCCAGCCCCACAGGTTCTGCGGCTGCCAGGCGGCCTCGCGCAGCGCGTTGGACGCGGCCACGATCGAGGTGGCCAGCGTCATCTCGAAGTTGGCCGCGCGGATGGAGAAGTAGTCACCGACGTTGTTGCTGACGCACCCGTTGTCGTACTGGGTGAAGGAGTACCCGCCGTAGCCGTACCGGCTGTAGAGGCCCTTGGGTCCGGGCTGCTTGGAGGAGTCGGGCTGGCTGGCGAACCAGCCGGGCATGCCGCTGTTCGGCCGGTCCGGCGTGGGCGCGGTCAGGCACTGCTGCTCCTGCTGGCTCACGTCGGGCAGTTGGGCCAGGCAGCGGTCGAAGTTCTGCGGGTTCTGCCAGTCCTGCGCGCTGCAGCCGGCCGCGGCGGGTGCCGCCGGTGCGGCGTACCCCGTGGACGGTCCGAACAGGACGGTCGTGGCGAGCACGAACAGGGCCGCGACGGCTCCGCCCAGCCGCTGCCAACCGACGAAGGTCGACCGGGTCGTCGGGGACCCGGTACTGTGCGTGAGCATCACGCCTCCGGCTCGTCGACGGGGAGACCGGTCAGGTCCGACGTGGGTGTCGGTGGCATCGCGACCGGCGTCGTATCGAGGTACGTCAACAGTTCGGGTACGTACGAGACGTCCACGCGTACCTTCTGCACCCGGCCGTCGACGTCGCGCATGACGAACTCGCGGAACCCGAGCCGGGACGCGGAAGCGGCGTCCACAGCGGACAGTGAGGCGAGCGTCTGCTCGTACCCCACCTCGGTGGGTACCCGCAGCAGCCGCAGCGCCTCCGAGGCGATCTCGGAGTCCTCGGCGATCCGCCCGACGAACACGGTGGACACCAGGTTCTGCACGTCCAGGCCGAGGATGTCGCGCGGGTTCTGCGAGGCGACCAGCGCCGACAGGTTCCACTTGCGGGAGTCGCGGGCCAGCCGCACCATGAACGACCGGCCGGAGCGCCAGCCCTCCATGAAGTGCGCCTCGTCCAGGCCGACCAGCTTGCGCTGGGACATCGAGGTGCCGTAGCAGCGGCGCACCGCCAACCGGTGCGCGGTGTGCAGCATCGGCAGTGCCAGCGCCTCCTCGGCCGACCAGTACTCGCGCTCGATCTTCAGGTCGGGCAACCGCAGCCCGGCCATCGTAATGATCGTCAGCGCCGCGTCGCTGCCCAGCAGGGACTGTGGCTGGGCACCGAAGAACAGCAGCGCCAGCGGCATCTCGGCGGTGTCAAGGAGCAGGTTGGACAGCTCCCGGGCCTCGTCCGAGTCCATCCCGCGCAGGCAGGCCACCACATCGTCCAATGTAGACGATTCCTCGGCGGGTACCTCGCGTACCGCGTGGCGCAGCAGCGTGGCGGTGGACGCCTCGCGGGCGACCTGGGGCGGTACCAGCATCGAGCAGATGTCCTGCACCAGCATGCGCCGCTCGGCCCGGGAGTTGGACAGCGCGATCTCGAACTCGCGGTCGCCGGCCGGCCCGGCGCCGTAGTGGGTGCGGTGCGGCGTGGGGATCAGCGAGTACGGCGCCAGCGTGCCCTGCTCGGAACCGGTCAGGTTGAGCACCCGCGAGTACGGCCGCAGCTCCGGCATCGCCGCCAGCCGGGCGAGCGGGCCGGACGGGTCGAGCAGGGTCACCTGTACCCCGCGCCGCGCGGCCAGGTAGCCCAGCGCGCCGAGCAGGGTGGACTTGCCACCGCCCGGCTCGGCCACGAACACGGCCAGCCCGGAGCGCTCGCGCACCTCCATCGGGAAGTGCAGGTCGAGGAAGACGGGGCGCCGGCAGGTACCGGCGGTGCGCCCGATCAGGTCGCCGCGCCGATCGCCCACATTGGACGCTGCCTGCGGTACCGCCGCCGCGAACAGGGTCACCGGCATCCGGCGCAGGTACCCGGTGTTCGCGATGGGTTCGCCCGGGATGAACTCGCGGGCCAGCCACTCCTGGTTCTTCGGGTGCTGCAGCGAGACGCGCAGTTCCCGGGAGTACAGCTGGATGACCCGGCGGGCGCGCTCCAGGCACTCCTCCCGGGTACGCCCGCCCACGGCGAGCCGGTGCCACCCGTGTACCCGCGACGCGTCGGTGGGCAGGCCCGTGGTCATGTCGTCGCCGATGTGCAGCGCGCGCTGGGCCAGCCGCTCCAGTTCGGGCGGCGCGTCCATGCCGTGCTCGGCGTAGTCGAGCTGCTGGGAGCGGATCATCCGCAGCCGGTGCTCCAGGTTGCGGAACGAGTCACCCGGCCCGAGTACGTCCACCCTGGACGACAGCTCCATCGGCCAGGGCAGCCGCTCGTGGAAGTGCAGCCACGGCTCGTGCCGCTCGGGGATCTCCAGCGGCTCCATCCGGCCCACCGCCAGTACCGCCACGTGCCGCTCCTCGCCGGTGAGCCGGTTGACCAGCTTCACCGTGGAGCCGTACGGGCTGCGGTACCGCTCGATCTGCTCGGTCAGCGCGAGCAGGTCGGAGCGTTCCCACACGCCGTCGGAGACCGGGGACAGCCAGCGCGGCGGCGACATGCACAGCGCCACCGACCGGTACAGCAGCCACTCCAGCTCCTGCACAGTGCAGCGCCGGCCGCGCATGCCGAAGCTGCCGAGCACCTCGTCGAACTGCTCGACCATGCGGGCCAGCCGGCGCCGTTCACCGTCGGCGACGCCCTTGCCGAAGACGTGGCGTACCCGCTCCTTCATGGTGTCGCCCATGGAGCGGCGGGCGAACGTCACACCCAGGTAGGTCTGGCCCTCGGCGTGGTTGACCGACAGCAGGTGGTGCTGGGCCGCGACCAGGTGGTCCGACCAGGACGGCGCACCGTCCACAGAGGGCAGTGGCCGGGGCGTGTTCTGGTCCACGGTGCGGGCCCACTCGTCGGCCGGGAACGGCCGGGTGGTGCGGCGCAGGTGCAGCCGGAAGCCGGCCAGGCCGGCGTACTGCTCGGCGATGGCGGACAGCATCGACTCGCGCTCCGGGTCCGGCCGGAACGCCCAGCGCACCTCGGGCAGCCAGTACCAGGCGGTCACCGTGTTCGGGGTGAACGTCAGGTGCCCGGCGATCTCCGAGATGGCCAGCTCGACGGCGGGGTCGCGGTCCTTGTGCCGGGGCTGCTTGCCGTGCGGCGCCATACCCCGCTTGACCGGCGGCGCGTCCAGCGGGGCCGGCACCGCGTGCGGTGGGCCGGCGACGTGAGAGGCGGCTTTGCGCCGCCCCTTCTTCCGCCCCGCCCGCCCGGTGTCCTCCTCGGCGGGTACCGCCTGCGGCGGCGCCTGCACCGGGGGCGGTGGCGGCGCCGGGGCGT
>DATEJJ010000900.1:0-8828 GCA_035278125.1 Rugosimonospora sp. | reverse complement strand
CAGCGGCACCGGCCCGGCGTGGCACGGCGGCGCGGCGAGGGTGCAGCGGGGCGCGAAGTGGCAGCCCTCCGGCCAGTGCTCCGGGCTGGGCACCGCACCCGGGATGGCGACCAGTTCGGTCCCCGCGCTGGCCCGGGACGGCGCCGCGGCCAGCAGCCCCCGGGTGTACGGGTGGGCGCCGGCGGCGAACAGCTCGCCCACGGGGGCCTGTTCCACGATCTCGCCCGCATACATCACCACGACGCGCTCGCACAGGTCCGCGACCACACCCCAGTCGTGGGTGATGAGCAGGATCGCCATCCCGGTCTGCGCGCGGATCGCGGCCAGCAGGTCCAGGATGGCCGCCTGTACCGTCACGTCCAGCGCGCTGGTCGGCTCGTCCGCGATCAGCAGCCGCGGGTTCCCGGCCAGCGCCCGGGCCAGGGCCACCCGCTGCGCCATGCCGCCGGACAGCTCGTGCGGGTACGCGCGGGCCACCGCGTGCGGGTCGGGCAGCCGTACCAGCTCCAGCAGTTCCAGCGCCCGCTGCCGCGACCGCGCCCGGCCATGGCCGGTGTGGTGGCGCACCGACTCGGCGAGCAGCGCACCCACCCGCCAGGTCGGGTCGAGCGCGGCGACCGGCTCCTGCGCGATGTACCCGATGCCACCGCCCCGCACCGCGGTCAGATCCTTGCCGTCGAACGCGATCCGGCCGGCCGTGACCGCGCCTCCGGTGCGCAGGATGCCCAGGATCGCCCGCGCCACCGCGGTCTTGCCGCTGCCTGACTCGCCGATCAGCCCGACCGTCTCGCCCGGCGCGATGTCCAGATCGACGCCGCGCACCACGGTGTGCATGCGCCCGGCGCGGGGGTAGGCGATGGCCACGGAGCGCAGGGACAGCAGCGCCGCCGGGTCCGGATCGCTACCGGACCGCGGGTCCGGAGCCTCGACCGGTGCGGCGGGGCGCCCGGCCGGGCGCTCACCGGCCCAGGCCACGACGCTCGCGTCGCGCAGCCCGTCGCCGAGCAGACCGAACGCCATCACCGTCAGGGCGACCGCGCCACCGGCCGACAGCAGCGGCCAGGGTGACTGCGTCATCACCTGCGCGGCGTCGCCGACCATCAGGCCCCAGGAGGGCTGCGGTGGCATCGTGCCGAACCCGAGATACGCCAGGCCGGTGATGGCCAGCAGCGCCAGCGCGCCCAGCATGGAGCTGTTGACGAGCACGGCGCCGCGGATGCGGGGCAGCACGTGCCTTGTCACCACCCGTGTGGTGGACAGCCCGGCGACGTGTGCCGCATCGACGAACGCCTCCCGCCGGGTGTCCAGGGCGGCGCCGCGGACCACCCGCATCTGCGAGGGTGCGAGCAGCAGCCCCAGGCAGATCATCGCCAGCAGGATGTGGGTCTGGAAGACCGCCAGCACGATCAGGAGCACCACCAGGCCCGGCATGGACATCACCAGGTCGCCGCTGGTGGTGATGAGCGTGTCCAGGCCGCGCCCGACGAAACCGGCGAGCAGCCCGGCGCACAGCCCGACGGCGATGGTGACCGCCACGGCCTCGGCGGTGAACAGCAGGGTCGGCCGCGCTCCCCAGATCAACCTGCTCAGCACGTCGCGGCCGAGCTGGTCGGTGCCGAGCAGGTGCCGGGCGCCCGGCCCCTGGAGCGAGTCGGCGAGGTTGGCGGCCAGCGGCGGGTACGGCGCGACCAGCGGGGCGGCCAGGGCCGCGGCGACGACCAGGCACAGGTACAGCAGCGCCGCGAACGAGACCGGGCGGTGGCGGGCCAGGAACGCGAGGGTACGCATCAGCTCACCCGCGCCCGGGGGTTCAGCGCGCCGTACGCGAGATCGGTAGCCAGGTTGACGAGTACCACCGCGATGCAGAAGTAGACCGCGCAGCCGACCAGTACCGGCAGGTCGTGCTGGGTGGTGGCGGAGACCGCGGCACGGCCGAGCCCGGGCAGCGCGAACACGTTCTCCACGATGACCGTGCCGCCGAGTACCGCCACGAACGAGACGCCGACGGTGGCCACGACGGGTACCGCCGCGTTGCGCAGCACGTGCCGGACCAGGATCCGGCCGCGACCGATACCGTCGACCAGCAGCGCGTCCACGAAGTCGCGGTGCAGCACGTCGTCCACACAGTTGCGGGTCTGCTTGGCGATGCTGGCGGCGCCGGCGACCGCGAGCGTCACCCACGGCAGCACCAGGGACGCGAACCAGTCCACGGGGGACTGTCCGAAGGGGACGAACCCGGTCGCGGGCAACCAGCCCAGCCGCACCCCGAAGTACTCGGACAGCACCAGGGCGATCCAGAAGTCGGGCAGAGCCAGTCCGACCAGCGACCCGGCGTCCACGATCCGGCCGGCGAACCCGCCCCGGGTGGCGGCGAGCACACCCAGGCCGACACCGAGCACAGTGGACAGTACGAGCGCGCCGAGCACCAGCGGTACGGTCACCGACAGCGCGCTGTCGAGCAGAGTGGTGACCGGCGTACCGGAGATGAGCGAGCTGCCCAGATCGCCGCGTACCGCGTGCGCCAGCCAGCCGCCGTACTGCGTCCAGATCGGCCGGTCCAGCCCGAGCCGCTGGTCCAGCGCGGCGTACTGGTCCGTGGTGGCCTGGCTGCCGAGGATGTCGGCCGCCGGGTCGCCCGGAATCAGCCCGACGAGTACGAACGTCAGCGCCGACACGGCGAACAGCAGCAGCACGGCCATCGCACCGCGCCGCACGAGCAGGGTGCCGACCGGGCCCAGCCGCGTACGCGCACCCGTTACGGCGTCTCCGGCCATGACTCCACCCGCCAATCCCAGGGTCTAGAACGCATCCCCGTCATCGAAGGTCGGGTACGGCGGCGGTGGCGCCGGTTCGTTGACGTAGGCGCGGCTGGGCAGGTAGTTCCAGTGCGTGGTCGGCGCCCGGTCCGGCGCGTACGGGGCCGGCAGGGGCGGCATGTCCTCCGGTCGCATGTCGTCGGGGGCGTCGACCCAACTGCGGTCGAACGGCGACATGAAGATGCCGAACACGTGCAGGTGCCAGATCTTCCACGCGCCGTCCTCGACGATGAAGTCGCAGCCGTACTTGCACCACGCCCAGTGCGCCGCCAGCTCGCCGGTCGTGAAGTCGGGCCCGGTCTCGTGCCCCGGCGACACCCAGACACCACGCGCGGTCCGCAGGTCGGCGGCCACCTCGATGACGGGTGTGGTCAGCGCGTGCATGTGCATCCTGCCCACGCCGTCCCCGTCCGCCCACACGTGGAAGCCCGGATAGCAGCGCTCCAGCCCGTCCGGGCCCTCGTACACACCCCACATCATCTCGGCGCGTACGCCCGGGGTCTTCATGGCGAACAGGTCCAGGCACTCGCGGTGCATCCCGGCCGAGTGCCAGAACGAGTACCGACCCATCAGGTTCTGTATCTCCTGTACCGCCTCCACCCGGGCAATGCGGTCGGCAAGACTCGGTTGCGTCGTCACGCGCTGTCCCTCTCTGCTGCTGCGAATCCGGCCGCGTGCCTGCCGGCGAGGCGGCCCGAGTTGTGACTGAACGAGGAGCTGTTGCCGGCCATCACGAACGGGTAGCTGCCGCCGTAGATGGCGTTCGCGTCCCGGCCGGCGGCGTACAGGCCCGCGACCGGCTCGCCGGCCGGGTCGAGTACCCGCAGCCGGTGGTCCACCGGGACACCGCCGAGGCTGCCGTACCCGCCGATACCGAACCGGGCCGCGTAGAACGGGGGCCGGTCCAGCGGGCGCAGGTACGCGGGCGCTTTGAAGAAGGCCGCGTCCCGGCCGGTACGGCACGCCTGCCGGTATTCGTCCACTGTGGAGCCCAGCGCGCCGGGGTCCAGGCCGGTCGCCGCCGCCAGTTCGTCCAGCGAGCCCGCCTCGAACAGGTGCGGGTACCCCTCCGCGCGGGCCTTCGCCACGGTGGCCGCGAACTCGACCGGCCGGGTGACGGGCAGCTTGGACATCTGGAAGTCCCAGCCCTCCCGCTCGTACCCCTCGTTGACGCCCCGGTCCAGGATCATGTACCCGCAGCGCCCCGGCTGCCGTGCCACCGCGTTGGCCGCGAACGACGGGATCCGCATGACCTCCTCGTTCATGAACCGCTCGGCACGCGCGTTCACCATCAGGTTCGGCTGGCGGAAGGAGCCCAGGTCGAACCCGGTCCCGCCCGGCCCCCAGTGTGGCGGCGGCAGGCACACGTAGGTCTCCATCATCGCCGGCGCGCTGCCCGCGCCCGCCGCCGCGGCCAGCCGGATCCCGTCGCCGGCGCACTCCTCGTACGCGAACGAGAACAGGTCCACCCCGTGCCGGAACCCCGTGTACCGCTCGATCAGCTCGGGTGAGCCACCGAACCCACCGGTCGCCAGTACCACCGCCCCGGCCACGCACCCGGCCCCCGCCGCGACCGTCCACGGCCGCGCGCCGCTGCCGCGCGACAGCCCGGACACCGGACTGTCCACATGGAACTCCACACCCAGCGACCGGGCCCGCCGCTCCAGCACGCCGGCCAGCTCCGGCGAGGCCGGCTCCCGGTAGTGCCAGGTACGCTCGGCGCCCAGGTAGTACGCGACCACGTCGCTGAAGACCGCACCCATCTCCTCGAACCAGGCGATGGTGTCCGCCGACGCGTTGACATAGTCCGAAACCAGGCGGGCATCCACCCGCCACTGGGTGAACTCCATCAGCCGCGCGAAGGCCGCGTCCCGGGTCAGCGCGACCTGGCGCTCCCGCTGCACGTGGCTTCCGGCGGCGAACAGGCCCGAGCCGCCCTGGATCGCGCCACCCAGCCGGCCCGTCTTCTCCAGCACCACCACGCGGGCGCCCGACTCGGCCGCCGACACCGCCGTGGACAGCCCTGCCGAGCCGGCGCCGATCACCGCGACGTCGCACGACAGTTGCGTCATACGGCGGCTCCCGCGGGCGCCGTCACCAGGCGCGCGGCGTGCTCCCCGGCGATCCGCCCGGAGTTGAGGGCGAAGCCCAGCGCGGTGCCGAACAGGTACTCGCCGCAGTAGTCGTGGCCCTGCCAGCCGCTGGCCAGCGCACCCGCCACGTACAACCCCGGTACCGGCTGGAAGTCCCGATCCAGCGCGCGCAGCCACTCGTCCACCCGTACCGGCCCGGCCGTCTCGATGATCATCGGCCGGAACCGGATGGCGTAGAACGGCGGCTCCACCAACGGCCGCAGGTACCGGCGGTCCTTGAGGAACGTCGCGTCGTACCCGCCGCGGCAGCACTCGTTGTACTCGGAAACCGTTGCCTCCAGCGCCTCCGGCCGCGCGCCGACGAACGCCGCGACATCACGCCAGCGGCCGCCGGTGGCCACCCACTCCCCCTTCGCGGCAGCCGACTCCAGGTGCGGGCGCAGCGTCACCGGGCGGTCCATCGGCGCCCGCGGCAGCAGCCAGCCGTCCTCGTCCACCGAGCGCACCATCCGGCTGTCGTACAGCGCGAAACCCTCCTTGCCCGGCTGCAGCAGCAACGGGTTGCTCCCCGTCTGCAGGTGGAATCCGACGGTCTCGTCGATGAACCGCCGCCCCAGCCGGTTCACCCACACCGTGTACGGCTCCCGCGTGGCCGGGCCGAGGCAGTACTCCTTGGGCTCGTCACTGCTCGCGCAGGTCTCGCGGATCAGCGTCGCGAAGTCCTCCACCGCCGCACCCGCAGCGCCGGCCAGCCCGATGCCCGAGCCCGCCATCGGTACCCGGAACCCACCGAAGTTCTCGGCGACGAAGGGGAAGTACTGGCGCAGCAGCTCGTCGTTGCCGTGGAAGCCACCGGTCGCGAGCACCACCGACCGGCACGCGATCACGGTACGGACACCACCCCGCTCCACCTCGACACCGCACACCTGGCCGGCACCGTCGACCCGCAGTCCGGTGCACCGGGTCTGCAACAGCGCGGTACCGCCGGACTCGGTGACCAGCTCCACCAGGCGCCGCACCACGACCACGAACCGCGAGATGTCACCGCCCGCCCGGCTGTTGTCGCGCACCGGGATATGCCACGTGGGCGGCTGCTCGTAGGACATCTTGTATTCGACGCCGATGCGGAACTCGATGCCCTTGCCGGTCAGCCACCGGACCGTGTCGCCGGTCTTGTTGATGTACGCGCGCAGCAACCGGGGATTCACCCGGTCAAAGTGGTGCCACCGCATCGCCTGGCGGAACACGTCATCGGCCGGCACGTCCACCATCAACGCCCGCTGCACCGGGCTCTCGCACGCGAAGATACCGGTGGCGAACGCCGCGTTGCCGCCGAACTTGCCCCGCTCCTCCACCAGCACGACCCGCCTCGCGCCGCCCTCCAGCGCCGCCAGGGCGGCCGCCGGCCCCGCACCGCCGCCACCGACGACAACCACGTCGGCCACTGCGGGGATGCCGTGGTCGCCCGATCCGACGGGGGCCTCATCCATGCTGACCTCCACGCTCACTGTTGGCCACAACTATTGGCGCAGAAGCGGGGACAGCAGAAATCAATCGTTCACATACAAGTCATCCGGCTGCACGATGTGCACGCTCCCGCGAAGTCTCTGACCGCACGAGTCGTCGGTGGGCCGGCGTATGCCGGCCCACCGACGGATGGCTTGTCGTATCGACGCGGGCTCAGCCGAGTGCCGAACCACCGCCGTCGATGACGATGTTCGCGCCGGAGATCCATGCTGACTCGTCCGAGGCCAGGAAGATCGCCGCGTGCA
This sequence comes from Rugosimonospora sp., assembly GCA_035278125.1. Classification (GTDB taxonomy): domain Bacteria; phylum Actinomycetota; class Actinomycetes; order Mycobacteriales; family Micromonosporaceae; genus DATEJJ01. Next base: position 2,147 of record DATEJJ010000900.1, on the reverse strand, counting down.
CCACGTCCTCGGGCTGCCCGGGCCGGCCCAGCGGCAACCGGTCGAGGACCAGGCGGCGGAACCGCTCCGGCGGATCGTCCAGCAACGGCGCGGTGTTCGCGGTACGCACGATGCCGGGGCTGATGGCGTTGGCCCGGATACCGTACGGGCCACCCTCCACCACCAACTGCAGGGTCAGCGCGAGCACCCCGCCCTTGGCCGTGCTGTGGGCGTTCTGTGGCATGAACTCCACACCCCGGAGCGCAGCGATCGAGCCCACGTTGATGACCGACCCGCCACCCCGTGCCTTCAGGTGCGGCCACGCCGCGCGCGTCGTGTAGTAGACCAGGTTCAGCTCGTTGCGGATGGTGAAGTCCCAGTCCGCCACGCTCAGCTCGTCCAGGGCCGCGAAGCGTTGACTGGAGGCGTTGTTGTACAACACGTCGATACCGTCGTAGACCCGTACCGCCGCGTCCACCCACTCCGCGGCGGCATCCGGATCGCCGAGGTCCACCGGCGCCATCGCCGTCATCGCACCGCCCTCGGACCGGACCAGGTCAGCGGTACGCCGCGACCCGTCGACGTCCACGTCGCAGCCGACCACCCGGGCGCCCTCCCGCGCGAACATCCGCGCGGCCACCGCACCCATACCCCCGCCGGTACCCGTGATCAGAGTGATCTTGCCGTCCAGCCGTCCCATCCGAATCCTCCACAGCCCGGTGCCCGCCCATCTCCGTGACGGTAGGTTCCCGGCCCGGCACGCGGAAATCGCCCGTCGGCATGGCACCCATCGGGCGCGCCCATCGTCCGGCGGCGCGCGTCACTGTCCATTCGCGACTCCGGGACCGGACCCGGCCGGACCTGGGCACCGTCCCGCTCTGGTCGTCGATCATGGCGGTGCAGGCGGCCCCGGCCAGCGCGGGTACGTCGCGGTGGTGGGACCGGCACTCCGGATCATGACCACGTCGGGAGTCTAGCCCGAGGCCGGCCGGGTCCGGTGAACCTGAGCCGGGCGTTGCGCGCGTAGAGCGGTCTGGTCGCGCTCGCCGGGTACCGGACGTGGGCGTGGGCCGTGGCCGTCGCCGCGCTCGTGGCCGTGGCGGTACTGCCCTCCGGGCGGCCCCTCCGAGGAGCCGCGCCCCGCGGAGCCGGCGGTACCGGATGAGCCCGCGCCCCCGCCGCCCGCCCCACCGGCGGACACCGCCGGCCCGACCCCCGTCACGGCGGCCTCCCCTCCGGGTATCCACAGTGGACCGCTCGCGGAGCATGTCGCGAACGGGCAAGGACCACCCGAACAACTCGTTCTACGGTCTGGCCATCGGCCTCACGGTGCTGTCCGGCGCGGTCGCGGTCGGCAAGGCGTCGGGTGGCGTGTTCAACCCGGCGGTCGCGTTCGGTGTCTCGGTCGACGGTCTCGTCTCCTGGTCGATGCTGTGGGTGTACCTGGTCGCCAACCTCGCCGGCGGTGCGCCGGCGGCCGTCGCGTTCCGCGCCCTCAACCCCGGCGACCTCGCGGCCCCGGCGCCGGCCACGGAGGCCGGCACCGAGCAGGACCGGGTCAATGTCGAATGGCCCGACGGCCGGCGCAGCCGCGCGACCCAGTCCGCCGAGCAGCCGCGGAAGGTCGACGCCTGACCGGCAGACCCACCACCGTCACGCGCCGGTGCCGTCATCGCGACCTGGGGGCACCGGCGGGTACCATTCGGCCCGGAGCGGCGCCGAGCCTCAGTCCGTACGCAGCGCGCAGAGTACGCCGTTGAGCCGGAAGCGCGCGGGTGCTGGGTTCTGCCGCTGGTACGCGCCGTTGAAGCCCAGCAGGGTCGACTTACCCGCCTGCAGCAGCGCGTTGTAGCCCACGTCCTGCACCGTGACGACCTGCCCGGTCTGGTCGAACATCCCGTTCCAGCCCTGCACGACGCGCTGTCCGCCGGCCAGGATGAACGTCAACGTCCACGCGGACAGCACCGCGGTCCCGGTGTTCGTGAGCTGGACGTCAGCGGTGAACCCGTCGGTCCACCGGTCGCGGATGTGGTATGTCACCGCGCAGCCGGGAACGCCGGGTACCGCCGGCGCTTCCGATCCCGGCGCCCCCGTACCCGCCGCCACGCCCACCTGCATCCCGGCGGCGGCGCGGGTACCGGTGCGGGACACGGCCACCCCCACGGCCG